>NZ_KV805079.1:0-96759 GCF_001811515.1 Corynebacterium sp. HMSC076G08
AGCTCATGGAACGCATCATCCACACCCTGCGTAAAGGGGACTACCAAAAGGCTTAGAAGAACTCGCCCAACTGGGACGCACCCTATGGCGTCGACGCAAAGACGTGCTCGCCTACTTTGATATCGGCGCATCCAACGGCCCCGTTGAGGCAATCAACGGCAGACTCGAACACCTACGCGGCATCGCCCTAGGATTTAAAAACCTCAACCACTACATCTTGCGATGCCTAATCCACTCCGGACAACTACAGGACAAAATCAACGCACTCTAAAACCGGAAGGGCCGGATTACCTTCTTTGCTCCCCTCGCAGCGCGCAACGTCTGCGCGCCTCCATCGACCTGCAGGAGGCGTCTGACAAAAGGCAGCGGTCTCAAGCAAGTCGGTGCTCACCCACCCCATGACCCAAGTCGGGACCAGTAAAAGTCCTGGGGTAGCCCTACATCGTCTTCACTACTAAACCTTCTTCACCACAGCAGGCTTCAGCTTCATCGCGCCAAAACCATCAATCCGGCAATCAATGTTGTGGTCTTCCTGGCCGGTGCCGGCGTCGAAGTTCAAGCGGATGCCGCGCACCTTGGTGCCGGCCTTCAGTGGCTGCTGCGCGCCCTTGACCTTGAGGGTTTTGGTGATGGTGACCGTGTCGCCGTCAGCAAGCGCGTTGCCCACGGAGTCGACGATGGTCGGTTCGCTTCCTTCCGAGGCCGAAGCATCAGCAGAGTCGGCGGAGAACTCGTGCGCACACTCCGGGCAGACGATAAGCGGCGGCATCTCGTAGGTGTACTCAGAGGAGCATTCGGGGCAGGGCGGCAGAGTTGCGGCCGAAGTATCAGACATAGGGGAGAGTTTAACCTGCGTAGCACGAAAAGATGATCCTTCTCTCATTCCATTGATAGATACCCGGGTGGGGTATAGGCTTGAGTAAACACAATCGGACCCATTCGGAAGACTTATGAAACGCCTCATCGCCCTCACCACTGCCTGCGCCGCAGCCATCACCCTGTCCTCTTGCTCTACTGACAGCCCCGTACCGAGTGAAGCCTCGAAAAGCGCCGCTTCCAGCACCGACATCCAACAGGTGCCTGCCGAGGAGATCCTCGCCGAGTTCGATCTCGAAGGGTTGGATGGCCAGGAAATCGTGGACAAGCTGGACCGCCAGTCCAAGGACGAGCGCAATAGCGATCTCCTCGCATCCGTGCGCCCGAACGAGCTCATCCTCGCTACTGAACAGGGTCAGGCCTCCCTGCCGCTGCCGGAGGACAAGTTCTACCTCTCTATTGCGCCGTACCTCTCCCGTACGCACGACTGCTTCAACCACTCCCTGACCACCTGCACCGGTGAGCTCAGCCAGGAAGACATCCACGTCACCATCACGGATGACGAAGGAAATGAGCTAGTCAACGAAGACACCACGACGTTCGACAACGGCTTCATTGGCTACTGGCTGCCGGCCGACAAGAAGGGCACCATCACCATCGAGCAGGACGGCAAGACCGGCGAGGTTCCCCTGGATACCTCTGACGAAGGCGGTACCTGCGTGACCACGCTGCAGATGGCATAATCTGCCCATTCACTCACCACGGTGAATCCCACCTCCTGGGGTTCACCGTTTGTCGTTTTATGGTGTCCACGCAGTGCTTGCCGACGTCAACAGTGTTCTGGGCAAGTCCCCATACGGCCACTCCCTGAAGAAATCTCCGAGCAGGCAATTGACCACAACAAGTCCGCTGGTGTCGTCAACTCTGTTCCTTTTAGCCACGCCACCCCGTCGGCGCCGGCTTCTTGGGCGCAGGCGTTGTGGCTGCCCTGCTCGGCGCCATCGCCGCATTCCTGCAGTCTGTCGGCGTGGTCAAGGCTGACTTCTCCGCTCTGCAGAAGATGTTCCGCTAAGCACTACAGCACTATGCACTAAAGGATGCGCTGAGCATTCAGCCCCCACGTAGGCCCTCCGCTTCGGAAGCGGAGGGCCTACTGCGCTTACTGGGAGGACTCCTCTAGGCAGTCATACAGGAAGTCCATCAAGGTCGTAGCGTCATCGGATCGGAACAGTTCATCGAGGGCAAGGTTGAATTCCAGCCTTCTCGCATTAGGGATATTAAGTGCTGCGTAGCCATTGCTCATCAAGAGGCCTGACGCCACAAGCCGTGCGGTTCGCTTGTTTCCATCGAAGTAAAACTGGCTACGCGTGGCAGAGCAGAAATAGGCCAACGCTTGCTCGACTGGGTTTTCAAGCCCTTGAAGGGAGACCAGCAAATCGGCATGAGCTTCACCCAATTCATCAGCAGAGTCGAAAGGGATGAACCCGCCATCCATGAGCCGCACTCCACCGCCATCTCCCTCCACATGGCCTTCACCACGGAAAAGACCAGCGTCCAGGGCCTCGTTCCTTGCTAGCACGGCATGGAGTGCGTTACTGGTGGCTTTATCCACCGCACATTCCTCTTTGAGGACCAGCTCATGGAGCAGGTTGAAAGCTTCTGACAAGTCCAAGATCTGTTGCTGTTCAGCAAGCGCCTTTCCACCCACAGTGATGCCATCTAGCAGGGTTCGAACTTCCGGGAGAGTGAAAGTGTTTCCTTCCAGCGCGGCAGCGTTCCACACCAAGTCAGGAAGTTGCTTGGTTAATCGAAATAACGCACGGTTGGTCCCTAACTCCGAAACGTGCGGCCGCTCATGGTGTTCCCAGCTCACTCGGCTCGTTGCTCTTCTCATCAACTATGCCCCTCCGACGTAGTTTTCTGCGCACACATCAATGGCAAGCTGATGCGGTGATACGTAGTGTATTCCTGCTTCATTCGTTGCGCCGGTGAGCTCTTCACCAGCGACAGGCACGAGGGTGATTCCTCCGGATACAGGCTCAGCACTCGAGTGAATCCGAGTGGGCAACGAGGGCACTATGTCTGCTGGATTTGTGCACCAAATCAACGTCGACCGAGGCTTTTCTCCTCCCCTGGCGCTTTGCGCCGGGCTGCGTTGAGCTGCAAAAGCACCCGACATCGCCCATGGTTGCTCATTCGCATCAACCGCTGAGGCAAGCGTTATGGGATTCGCCGGTAAAAAATGAAGAGCCCCGTGGCGGCCATAGGGATTGGACGCCCATGCGCCCCGTTCAATGAGCGTCTGATAGTCACCGTCGTCGCCCGGAGCATCGCCCCATTGCACGAAGCGGTCAATCCACCTTTTAACGTCTGGTTCTTCGCTGCTGAGCTCCCCCAAGAGAACTCGGACGGCTGTCGCGGCGGCGGCGTCACTCATGCGATGCACCGATACGGAAACCTCATACCCAAGCACGCGCATTACCTTGTCCAACCCTGCCAAACTCGGTTGAGCTGCCCCACGCAACCACAGATTGAGCGTATTTCGCGATACTCCCGAGCGCCGCGAGATTTCACTAAGGCTCAGCGGGCTTTTCTTGAGGAGTTGTAGTGGGTCCATAGCCCCCACTATAGCCATTTGTCCTATGCTTAGGACACCTGTCCTACTTCTAGGACAGTTAAGCCCTCTACCAGCCACATGGCAACCGCACCCCGCTGTGTCCTATGATGAGGAAAATGAGCGCGGAGATTTATTCACTTCCAACTACGCCCCTGGTAGCCAGCGAGTACATCGAGCAGGGCCCCCGGCTGTCCCTGCGTCGCGGCAGCAATATTCTCACGCTTCAGCTGCCCGCCACCTTCCCGGAAGCAGAACTCACCGATCCCCGCTGGGTCGTCCAATCGCATTTCATTGATCGCCCGCACACGCTGCGTGAATTCGCCACCGACGAGCCGCTTGAAGTAGGCATTCCCGGCCCCTTTACTCGCATCATTGTGACTCTGCGCGACGGCGAGGAGGAGCTCATCGAGCCCACCACCTTCACGGGCATTACGGAGGACGCTCCTTTCATCGTCTACGACCGCACGACGCTCATCGCGCCGCAGGGCACGCTCGAGGCCGCTGAGCCGCTCGGCATCTGGGCCGGCTGGGAAGTGGGCCCGCTGCCGGACCGGGTGACGGTGCCGCAGAGGGAACCGGTGGACGTCGCCAAGCACAGCGATTTTGAGTGGGGCTTTGACGTCGCCGTCCTTCCCAACGCCTGCGGACTCGATAACGAGCCGATTTTTACTCAGTCCCCACGCGTGCACCTCATCGCGGAAGGGGAGTGGCGTATCGATCTCACCTACGCGCCCCTCGGCGGCGAGCAGGAGGAGATTTCTGAACAGACCTTCGAGCCGGGCATCGCCGAACCTTTCCCGGGTGACCTCTACGAAGACCCGTGGGTGGGCCGCTACAAGGTGTCGCTGTGGCACGACGAGCAGCTTGTCGACGTCCGCTTCATCTCCCTCGCCGAGGGCCTCCACATGCGTGCGACCAACGATGGTCCGCGCGGCATGGATTTCCGCATCATCGATGCCTTGGGCGCGCACTCGGCCTTCAGCTACACGTTGGCCTCTCCGCCAAAGAAGCCCATCGCGCTGGAGAAGGGCCTTCGCACCCTCGAGGACACCGAGGTCTCGCGCCGCGAGGTGGTGGCCAGTGACGCCGGCTATGAGCTGGAATTCGATGTTTGGCCCGAGGCCTTGTTTAGCCGCGTCAAGCGCATCGGCTTGGAACCCACTGAGCACTCCGATAAACCGGTTATTTTCGCCGGCCAGCTCGATCAGGATGACATGTTCACCGTCCACTCGCCGCGCCCACTGCCGCTGGCGAAGTTCGTCACCATCGACGGCCGGCAGAAGATCAAGGAACTGGCGCGCACCTCAAAGACGACGCAGGCGGTCACCAGCCTCGCCGTACCCAACGCCGCGCTGGCCAACGCCGTGCGCAAGCAACCAACGGCTGAGCTCTTCCTCATGTGGTCCACGCTGTCCTACGAGGACTACCTGGATTCCCTCCCGGCGGGGGAGCGCGAGGCTCACCAGGCCCGCAGCTTGGAGCGGCGCATCGTCGAGTACGAAGCATCCGCCTCCACCAGCCTCATCTATGCGGCGCTAGCCACCGTCCGCAAGTCCCCCTTCGTCAGCCGTGGTCTGCTCAACGGCGATGAGATTATCATCGAACAGAACGCAGAACCGCAGGCAGATTTAGTGGGTTGGGCCTGGCCATTGGCCGAGCCCACCGTAGCGCCCACCCAACTCACGCCCACCGAAGAGGGGTTTGAACTGCCCGCGGAGCTTGCTGAGCATGGCTCGCTGCTTGTCGACGTCCGCGAACTCCGCGCCTCCTCCAACCTCGCCGCCCCAGCACGCCCCTCCAGCGCCTCCATCGTGATCACGCCGGAAGGCTCGCCCGCAGCTCTGGCCTCAAAGGACTGGACTCCGGAACAGCTGTGGGGCACCTTCCGCGCGCTCCACGTGCTCTCCCAGCGCAGCCCCAACCCCAAACTGCAAGCGATGTTCGACAGCACGATTGACCGCCTACGCGCCCAACCGGAGGACGCACTCCATGCCCTGGCACGCACCGGCGTCAGCGTGAACCAACAAGCCCGCTCGCTCGCGCGCACGCGCTTGTTCCACTCGCCGCTGGAGCCCACCGCCGAGTCCAGCGCCGATAGCTACCTGGATCTTCTCCTCGATCCTTCAGCCAGCGAGAACCCAGAGCTCACCGCCGTGCGCGAGACCGGCGCCGATGGCCTGACCCGCCCGATGCTGCTCAATGCTGCGACCATTCACAGCCCCACACCGCCCGTCGATGATCTGATGGGGGAGGCCGGCCGCGTCGCCGCGCTGCGCGAGTGCTTTGCCAACAACGGCGCCCTCGATGCGCTGGGCACCATCGAGCACCTGCGCAAGGACGCCACGGCACTGGCCTCGCTGGTGCAAAACGCGGGCGTTGACATGTCCGTCAACCACACCCTCATCGCGTTGGGCGCCTTTGCCAGCGGAAACACCGCCGACGAGCTCAATGCAGCGGCCTGGATGCCCTATATTTCCTATGCCTTCGCCCTAGCCTCCCGCGCTGCGGCGAATGACATCATCATGGAAAGCCCCCTGCTCAAGGAGGACATGCCCATGCTTGCCGACGTCCTTCCCCTCGCCCCCCGCCTCTTCTTCTACGACCTCGTGACTGCGGAGGCGCTCTTCCACGATCGCGACATGTGAGCGCGTGAGGTGTGCCACAATAGGTGAGCATGAAGGTTATCTCCACGAACGTCGCTGTCCGCCGCCCCGAGCCGCACGGGCGGCACGAGTACACGGGCATCGATAAGCAGCCACGCCCCTTCCTGGATCTGGAAATACCCGGGCCCAACTACGGTGACGGCTCCGGCGTGGTGGGGGATTCCATCGGTGACCACGCCCACCACGGCGGCGCTGAGAAGGCCGTGTATGCGGTGGCCCGTGAGGAGCTCGATTACTGGGAGGGCACGCTTAACCGCGTGCTGCGTGATGGCTACTTCGGGGAGAACCTCACTACTGAGGGGATTTCCTGGCCGAATATGCTCATCAACCAGCGCATTCAGGTGGGGGAGTGCGTGCTCGAGGTCTCCATCCCGCGCACGCCCTGCGCCACCTTCTCCGGCTGGATGGACGAGCCCGGCTGGCTCAAGTCCTTCACGGAGCGCGGTGATTGCGGTTCCTACCTGCGCATCATCGAGCCTGGCCGCATCAAACCTGGCGATGAGATTACACTTATCGGCCGCCCCGACCACGACATCACCATGGGCATGGCCTTCGCAGCCAAGATGGGGGACAAAGAGCTAGCCCGGCGCGTCGTGGACGCCGGCTGCCTCGCCCCAGTCCACCACGAGCAGCTGGTTAAGCGCCTGCAGCCCCGCGACTAACTGCATTCCTTCTCCTCCACCTCCAACACTGCGCGGTGCAGCTATAGCCGCCATAGCTAACATTGAGCGCTTCAATGACAAAATTCTCATTGAGGTTGTCATTGATGTACTCATTGCGCAGTTGACTTGGGCGACGGGCTTCGGCGTTTCCAGCCTCCACTGCATTTCCCCAGACCTGAAACCCGAAACCTCAGGTCGGCGTCGCCAAGCGCTTGGCGACGCCCCACCACCCACCAGGAGGTTTCGGGATCGAGGTCTGGGGATTTGGCCGAGGTCAGCGCGGCCGGTCAGATGGGATTGTCATTGGCATTCTCATTGAGGCTACATTTCAGCCTTAAAGCCCGAATGTTTAAGAGTTATCTAGCACCTAAACCCCAATGAGTGGTTGGATAAGAGTTATCCAACCACTCATTGGGGTTTGACGAATGGATAGCCTCTACATGCCCCACTACGTTACCGAGAGCTGGATCCCCGAATCAGGCTCCGGCATTCCCCGGCGTGATAAGGCTGAAGGTCCTTTTCAGGCCTATGTCCCTGACCATCTTGTAAGTACGGCATGGACTTTCCCCAAAGCGCACCAGCCGGGCAGCGCGTATCAAGCGAGATATTTTGGGGCTCAACCGCCATGCGGCTTCAGGCCAGTTGGAGTCTGTGGCCCGCCTGCTCATGCGTTCTGAGGCGATTTCTTCCTCACGCATTGAAGGTATTGCGCCCAACGTCGACAAGGTTGTCCTCGCGGAACTCGCCCAAAAGGAGGAAGTCCGCGGCTTTAAGGAAAGCGCGGAAGAGGTTGCGCGTAACCTCACCGTTCTGTGTTCCATTGAGAAGAGCTTTGCCACCGAACCAACATCTCCATCGGCCTTCTTGAAAAGCTCCAAAGAGAGTTGATGGGGGAGAAGGGCTCTATCCCCACTGGTCTCCGCACTATTCAAAACTGGATTGGTGGAAGTAACCACACACTCTTTGGGGCCGAGTTCATCCCAGCGCCCCCACGTCTAGTCCATGACCTCGTAGACGACTTATGTCTTTACCTCGATGGCGCTTCGCACGGTGCTCTTATCCAAGCCGCGATTGCTCACGCTCAATTCAAAACGATTCACCCATTTGCAGATGGCAACGGCCGTGTGGGCCGTGCTCTCATTCATGGGATTCTTCTGCGTCGCGAACCTACTGAATACACCATTCTGCCGGTAAGCCTCGTCCTCGATACGTGGTCCAAATCGAAAGCTACCTGCCTTTTCGCACCATCAAGCGTGGTAAAATCCTCACCATGGAGCGCACGTATAAGTGGGAGCATGTCGAGACTCCCCTCATCCGGAACGAGGCCGCAGTTCATTTTTTAGGAGCCGGTTTGACCGCTTCCGGAGTGCAATACGGCGATGGATACGAGGCCACGTGGGAGCTGCGCGCCGCGGAGAACTGGGTGACCGAACGTGTGACGGTGAACGTTGAAGGCGACGGATGGGGGCGAAGCCTCGAGCTGTTTAGGTCCGAGCAAGGCGTGTGGTCGGCGGAAACCAATGAAGAGGGTGCCCAGCCTGAAGATCTGCCCTCCCCCGGTATCGTCCAGTCAGCCGACCTGAAAGCCGCACTCGATTGCGATCTCGGTCTGTGCCCTCTCACCAACACAATGCCTATTCGTCGCTTGACGCTGCTTGAGACTCAGGTTCCGAAAACGCAACTGATCATGGCTTGGATTGATATGCCGTCCCTCCAGGTGATCGCATCAGACCAGTACTACAGCTCCGTCGATGCTGAAACTGTCCGATACGAAAGCGGAACACGGGGAGTCGACGTCGAGTTGGAGGTCGACGGTGACGGAGTGGTCGTACACTACCCTGATCTCGCACGGCGGGTCTGATCCGGAAGCAACTCTAACTAAGCTGGGCGGTATGAACGACCTGACCATCGCGCCTGGCCCAGGGATCCCCGGGGGTCTGGTCATCGTCGCCGCCGACCTGACGGAGCGGTTCGCGAAGTCGTCGGGACCAGGTGGCCAAGGCGTCAATACTACGGACAGCAAAGTGCAGCTTTCCGTCGATATCGCTACGTGCTCATCGCTTTCCGACGCCCAGCGTCGCCGCGTCCTTCACAACCTCGAACACCGCCTGGACGGCACAGTGCTCACCGTGAGCGCGTCGACGCAGCGCTCGCAGGTCCGTAACCGCACCGAGGCGCGAGAGCGCATGGCCGCCCTCTTGCGTGAGGCGCTCGCTCCGCTTCCTCCCCCGCGGCGCAGGACCAAGCCGACGCAGAGCTCGGTGCGACGCCGTCTCGAAGCGAAAAAGCGGCGCTCGGAACTCAAGTCCACGCGACGGCAGCCCCAAATTTCCTAGTTCGAACCATCCGCGTGCATATCCTCACGCTGACGGACCTGGTTCGGGTAACCGCTACGCTGAGACAGCTTGGACCGGTTGAATCCGCTCGATTTCCGAGAGGATCTTGTCTTCCGCCACGTCCAAGTCATATTGAGCCTGTAACCCGAGCCAGAACTGGGGGCTCATTCCGAAGAACTTAGCCAAGCGAAGAGCAGTGTCCGCGGTTACAGCCCGCTTTCCGTGGACAATCTCGTTGATCCGGCGGGGCGGAACGCCAATGGAGACGGCGAGCTTGTGCTGGGTGATCCCCATTTCCTTGAGAAAGTCCTCCATGAGGATCTCACCGGGGTGAACCGGAGGGAGCTTGTCAGTGGTAGTCAACGATCTCAACCTCCTCTGGCCCCGCGGCGGACCACCGAAAACAGATCCGCCACTGGTCGTTGATTCGAATGCTGAACTGACCCCGCCGATCACGTCGCTCCCGCGTTGGGTGGCAGCCGAACCACAAAGGATCAGTCATCTGCTATCCCATCGACTAATTCCTGCAGGTCGCAGGACCTTCGCGGAACCGTCAGTTCAGTGCATTTTGAATAGTTCAACACACGTTGTATTGTTCAGCACATGCTGACTATTGCTTCGCGCCTCGACGTCATGAACCGGCTCGGCCGGGCCATGGCTGATCCGACGCGTTCCCGAATCCTGATGACCCTACTCGACGGTCCGGGCTACCCGGCCGAGATTTCGCAAAGCTTGGATCTGACCCGCTCGAACGTCTCGAACCACCTGTCCTGCCTACGCGATTGTGGCATCGTCGTCGCTGAGCCGGAGGGCCGTAAGACCCGCTACGAAATTGCCGATCCGCACCTCGCGGCGGCGCTCGAAGCGCTGGTCAACGCGACGCTGGCCGTCGACGAGAATGCCCCCTGCATCGACACCGAGTGCTCGGTGCCCGGCTGCGGCGAGAAAGGAACGGACGCATGAGTTCAGCATGTGGATGCGAACACGAACCCGCCACGGAGATCGAAGAGCTCGATCGGCCATGGTGGAAGGACCCCGAGCTACTGCTACCGATCTTCTCCGGCGTAGCCCTCATTACAGGACTGGCGCTGGACTGGTCCGACTTGGAGACGCCCGCAACGGTACTGTATTGGCTTGGCCTGCTGTTGGGCGCTTACACGTTCGCACCTGGAGCGATCCGGAACCTTGTCACGAAGCGCAAGCTCGGCATTGGCTTGCTTATGACGATCAGCGCGGTCGGCGCGGTGATCCTTGGTTTCGTCGGAGAGGCCGCGGCGCTGGCGTTCCTGTACTCGATCGCCGAGGCGCTTGAAGACAAGGCGATGGACCGGGCCCAAGGCGGACTGCGGGCACTGTTGAAGCTGGTACCGCAAACCGCGACCGTGCTGCGCGACGGTACGACGGCCGAGGTCGCTGCGAAGGACCTTGAGGTTGGCGAGCTAATGGTCGTACGCCCCGGGGAGCGGATCGCCACGGACGGCATCATTCGGTCCGGACGCTCCAGCCTTGACACCTCAGCGATCACCGGAGAATCCATTCCGGAGGAGGTTGCGCCCGGCGACGAGGTACCCGCGGGAGCGATCAACTCCGCCGGTGTGCTGGAGGTCGAGACGACCGCAGCTGGAACGGACAACTCGCTGACCACACTCGTCGACCTCGTCGAGCAGGCGCAGGCGGAGAAGGGTGACCGCGCCCGGATCGCCGACCGAATTGCCCAACCCCTAGTGCCCGGGGTGATGATCCTGGCGGTGCTGGTCGGCGTGATCGGCTCGCTGTTGGGCGACCCCGAGACTTGGATCACCCGTGCGCTGGTGGTCCTGGTCGCAGCGTCGCCGTGCGCGCTGGCAATCTCCGTGCCGCTGACGGTCGTGGCCGCGATCGGCGCGGCCAGCCAGTTCGGAGTAGTCATCAAGTCCGGCGCGGCGTTCGAGCGACTCGGCGGCATCCGTCACCTAGCGGTAGACAAGACCGGAACCCTTACCCGCAACCAGCCCGAGGTTACCGGAGTGGTCCCGGCAGACGGATTCGATCGGGCGCAGGTGCTTTCCTTCGCGGCGGCGGTTGAGCAGCAATCGACGCACCCCCTCGCCGCGGCGATCGTGGCAGCGGAGCCCGAAGCGCCCACCGCCTTGGATATCAGCGAGGAAGCCGGTCATGGCATCGGCGGCACCGTCGAAGGCCGACGGGTGCTGGTCGGCAGCCCCCGATGGATCGACGCCGGGCCACTGAAGGCGGACGTTGAGCGCATGGAGTCCGAAGGCCAGACCTGCGTCCTAGTCACCGTCGATGACGCTCTCGCCGGGGCGATCGGGGTGCGCGACGAGTTGCGGCCCGAGGTGCCCGATGCCGTGCAGTCCCTGCACGACAACGACGTGGAAGTGAGCATGCTCACCGGCGATAACACTCGCACCGCCCGGGCGCTGGCTGAAATCGCCGGAATCGACGACGTGCGCGCCGAGCTGCGACCGGAGGACAAGGCAAGCATCGTCGCCGAACTCTCCTCCAAGACGCCGACGGCGATGATCGGCGACGGCATCAACGACGCGCCGGCACTGGCGGGCGCAACGGTGGGCATTGCGATGGGAGCAACCGGCTCTGACGCCGCGATCGAGTCCGCTGACGTCGCCTTCACTGGCCACGACCTCCGGCTGATCCCGCAGGCGCTGCAGCACGCCCGCCGAGGCAGCAGGATCATCAACCAAAACATCGTGCTGTCTCTGGCCATCATCATCGTGTTGATGCCACTGGCGATCAGCGGTGTACTGGGCTTGGCCGCCGTCGTGTTGGTACACGAAGTCGCCGAAGTCATCGTGATCTTGAACGGCCTGCGGGCTGCACGAGCGAAACGCTGAGGCTGTGACCGGCAAGTCTTATAAGGGTTAAACCACGCGCCGAGCGCACACACGTTGGACCAGGCGAGTCATTCGAGTTCACCACCTGGTCCTTCTCGATGCGTGCAGGCACGGGAACTGTGGGGGAACCTAATAGTTCAACGGTTCGATACCGCTTGCAGATTCTTCACACGAGGTAGCGGAATGGACCGAGGCCGAACGAAAACCCGAGTTAGAGACAGCGCTCTTCAACCTACCCCCAATAACGCGAAACGTCATTAACGCCTCGCGTTACACGTTGAACTTGAACTCGACGGAGTGTCGTCGATAAATAACCATTTGATGCGCGCGTGCGGAATTAACAACGAAATACCGCTAAAACAGACAACATATGGGGTGCACAGAAACACATATAAGTTCTGCGGAAAACCTATAGGGTGCGTCGCTAAAAACCGCTGTGCGCGAAAAACATAAAGGGTTTACGGACCCGGTCCCAGACCCCTCAATACTCTGAGCCGGAAGAATGGAAAGTGGAAGGTTGATGTATCCCCACTATTTATTTTTTCCGTTTTTCGGAGTACATCGGGAGCTACAACTGCGGACCAGCTCTGTGTGAACTAGATGAGAAGGCGCAGCAGCGAATCATCGACGCTGGACAGTTGGTGCTGCGGGCACGCGAGCGGCACCCCCAGCGGTCACTCGCGGAGCACTACAACCCGTTATCGATGGACCCAATTCTGCTCAAGGCTCACAACAACTTGGACCGGGAAGTCGATAAGGCTTTCGATGTGGCACGCAAACTCACCAACGAGCGCCAGCGCCAGGAGCTACTGTTCGCCAGCTACGGGGAGTTGGCGAGGGGCTATGTCTCCTCGCTTTCATCAAAATCGAAACCACCAGCAGGGTCGTTCCCCGTGCGGGTGATTTTGATCGGTCCCGCTGCTGGGTGTAGAACCCTGTCGCTGGCAACGCCGGGAACTATGACTGTGCCCGACGAGAACACGTCACTGCCATAACGCGGCTCACGGTAGACGAACATGGGTCGTTCACTACTACTGGTGGATTTCGGTTTTGGTGGTGGGGGGATTACCGCCGCCGGCCTCGATTTTTCCGTTGAGGAGGTCGTTGACTACTTCCCGATGGTGAAATGGGCCGATGGTGAGGTAGAGAGGAACCAGTCACCTGGAAGAGATCGATCCAGTCGCTGGTGTGCAATCTGGGAGGTAGGGTCGCGGGGTCGATTCCTCGCGAGCGCAACCATGATTGTGTCTCTGAACGTGATGAAAACAACCCTGCCCTTCGGAGAATTTCCCCTATCCCGCGTCCCCGGGCAGTGAAAACGGTGTGCACCATCGCCTGAAAGGCTTTGCGCTGCTCTATCGGAATCTTCGGGTCACCCACCCGGCGGATCACTAAGATCCCCCCGTCAACGTTTGGCTGTGGCCGGAAAGCAGACCTTGGTACTCGGGAACCAAGGTGAAACGTGAACCATGGGGACCACTGAGCCGTCATCATCGTGCTTGCACCTACCCCGGCCCGGCGGCGAGCGACTTCCCACTGCATGAGGAGTACAGCGTCAGTCCATGCCGGCGCATGCAACAACTTTCGAAGAATGGCAGTGGTGAGGTGAAAGGGAATGTTTCCCACAATGACGCAGGGAGTGGCGGGTAACCGGAAGTTAAGGAAATCATCATGGACCACTTCGACCGCCGCCGAGGCGGTCTTTTTTGTGAGTTTGGCAGCTAGTTTTGCGTCTACCTCAACTGCCGTTATCGCCCTCCCCAAGTGGGCCATCGGGTGAGTGAGGGCACCGCTTCCTGGCCCGATCTCAATGATGGGGCCGGAGGTTTGTTTCACAAGATCGACGATGGAGTTGATGATCTTGTGGTCTGTGAGAAAATTTTGGCCATGCTCGTGACGGCCGTATCCGTATGCAGACATCAGGTGTGCTCCTTGGAGTTGAAACGGAGCCGGGCATGACAAATAGCCGCCCGGCTAAAGGACCGGAGCGGTTTCTAACCTGCGGGAGGGAGAAAACCGCCTTAGCGGCTGGTGAGCGGCCGCATGAAAACGGAACCTGAAATCAACATGGGCCTATCGTATCCAATTAATTTCGCAGGGTCCAATACGGTGAGAAAGAAGACAACCGCACCGCAACAGTGCAAGACCTCTCTGGATTGGAATTTGTCCTACCTTCGGCTCGTCGTACAGACGCCACTGGCGTATTTTGTCTCTGGGCAACGAGGGGGAGTTACCCCCACCTCCGGATGTTTTTAAGGTGCACCCCTTATTACGCTGTGGTGCGGGAGTAGTTTTGTCCGACTGATCGGACTACCCATCGACGTGGGGCGGGTAGTTCGAGGTCCCAGCAGATGATCGCGTCGATTTCGCCGCGTTCAAAGGATGCCACCATGGCGTCGTAGTCGGGGCGAGCCACATTCTTCTTTGACGCGGAAATGGACTGATCGACGTAGTTATGTCCTATGTCCAACGTCCAAGCCACGCTGCTTTGCAATGGCTTCACAGTCCTGACGCTGCCGGTCGATGGTGAGGCCATCCACGTCAGCGTCTCGCGAGATACGAAGGTAAATAGGAGCGCGTGTTGCCAAACGCTTTTAATAAGGCCCTTAGCTAACATTGAACTTAAACTCGACCACGTTCCGTAGCCGAATAACCTTTGGAGCCGCGCCGTCAGTTAGCAGAGATGTGGCACCGCAGCGCCTAGGCAAGAGGAGGCAGATGAGTATCGACGATATCGCGGACCACGTCGATGTCGACGCCGAAATACTGGTGCACCAGGATGTTGCGGAAATCCCGAATCTGAGGCCAGACGATCTCAGGGTGCGCGCCGGTGATCTCATCGGGAAGATGGTTCACGGCTTCGCCGGACTGCGACTCACAGCGGCACCGCCTCGGCGAGCGTCGAAGCGGATACCGGGTGCCTGAGCAACTGGGCAGGAAACACGTCGATGCCATCGCGCCCGAACAGAGCGCGACTCTCCTCGAGCAGACCAGACGCACGCATCAGGAGACGTCCCTCCGCAGGGTCCATCCCGACGAGGATGTCGATGTCCGATCCTGCAGACGCGGTGCCGCGCGCGACGGACCCGAACAACTTCGGGTTGGTCGCGCCGTACCGATCGATGAGCACCTGGAACTAGTCAAGACGCGCAACGAGAATCCCGCGTAGGGCAAGCGTCTCAGGCGTCATGACGGTCTCAGACATGCTTCCGGGGGAAACGGGCCCGGCAGCACGTCGACATGGAGCTTTGACATTGAAGCGGAACTCCACCGCGTTCTTAAGGGCCGACGACATTCTCCCGTCTCACCGCCGCACCAGGCGGCACTGACGCGCTGCCACCACTTACAGCCGGTCGTCTCGCCCGCCCGCCATGACGCACTCAACGAACGAGCGATAGAGCAGGCTTACACGCGTCTCGCACTAAACGACCGGGCAGCAGCGTCACGGAGGTTCCGAAGTAGCGGCTATCGCAGTGCACCTAAGGGTTTGGTGAGGGAACCAGCCATTCGGCAGCGGTACGGAACGTAGCCCTCAGTTGCGGGTGCTCCCGCACGATCTCTCGCTGCCGCTCCGCCGGCAACCCGAGCTCGTGCAAGACGTTGAGGATTACGACCGCGGTCGTCACCTCGACGACGGCGATCAGCTCCTCGATGGAATGGTTGGGCGTTCTGCCCTCGTGCGCGAGGTCATTGCGGGCGCGCGTCGTCCACTTCGCCCAATGGTCGACATCCGGTAAGAGCTGTGCGATCGCTTCCTGATCGGGTCGCGCGGCGAGGGCATGGAGCCGATCACGGAGGGTCGGGTCGTTGCGGATCGCCCCCTTGAACCTGTTTCGGTGCTCATCGGGAACCTGCGCCAGCATCGCCTCTCGCATCGCCCTGAACTCCGCGTTGGGGAACGGTTTCTCGTCGATGCGGAGGTTGCGGTGCAACACCTCGGCAGCATCGACTGCCGTCAGAAGATTGTTCTCAACAAAACGGGCCGGTGCGTAGCGCAAGCCCAAGATCATGTTTGTCGCTGCCTCCAGGCGGCCATGGGCCTCGCACCATCGGGGCATGACCTCCTCAAATGGGATCGAGCCGCAGGTGAAGAACATTCGGTGGTGATCGACGACTTTCGCGTCGTGTTTTCCAAGCGCGGCCGGTGAGTAGAGCACATCGGCACGTCGGCGCGGCAGCGGGCGGCCATCAGGGAAGTGCGACTCGGTCCCGGCAACTTCCAGTCGGAGCCAGATCACTCCGGCCGCGCGATGCGTCGCCAGGGAGATCAGGTCCTGCACCAGGCTCGCCTCCTGCAGAGCAACACTCAGAGAGAATGGTTCGGCTGGCACGACGCAGATGGACACCGTGTCCCGCATACGTCCGACGCTTCCTCCCTTGCGCTGGTCGAAGAATGGAAGCGTGTGCGTGTGCTGAAGGCGATACTCAGTGTCGTCGACCACGACCGATTGCGCCTCGACCGGCTTCACCGAGATACGCCCGGTCCCATCGATCTTGCCGTCGGGAGCCCCGAGGGATCCTTCGAACACAGAAGACGCCGCCCAGAGACTCAGATCCTCGACTGAGACTTCTGCCCTAGCGAACGCCGGATCCGCGTCACCGCTGACATGCGCGCCGATGATGGCGACCGTCGCGGTCACGGTCTGCTTATCAGGGCTCGCCACTCGCGCACCCATGGTCCTTCTGGTGCTCCTAGGAACACAGCCAAGCAGTGTGATCTCCCTGAGCTCGGCCACACCGTGCATGACTTCCCAGGTGCGGGTTCCTTCGTGAACAGCAGTCCATCCAGACGAGTCCGTCGTCAAGATCCGATCCTCGAAGGTGCCGATCAGCGACAGAGAGAGACCATCTTCCGGGTCGTACCGTAGGACACCCGGGACCTTCTCGCTAGGGGCTTCCGGCAGCCACCACACGCCAGCCCACTCGCCGGCCTTGTCGAGGTTGAGAGGATCATTAGGCATCGTACTCCCGGTCCCGGGCTCCTTCCTGTCTTGCGGCCAGATGTCAGGTCGAAAATCTTTACTCCACCACATGCCCCCCACGTAGGACAATCTACAGCGAGATCATGGTCAACTGAGATCGGATGCGGCGACTGGCACACAATCGCAGTTCGACGCGACGGCACAGCCCTCGCAACTGGCAACAATCAGCGAGGGCAGACCGACGTCGCCCGGTGGACACACGTGTCCGGGGTCTTTGCCGGCTACCTACACACCGTCGGCTTACACGAAGACGGCACCGTCGTCGCCGTCAGCGACGACAGCAGAGGCCAGTGCGATGTCCAGTCATGGACCGGCATCACAGCGATCGCAGCCGGAGCGAGACACTCGCTCGGGCTGCGGGCGACCACACCGAGCAGCAATGCAATGTCAACGCCTGGGCCGCTCGACCACAGATGAACTGAAGTCCAGCGTGCCCGATAATCGGCGGTCGATCACACGTTGAATCTAAACTCCACGCAGACGACATCCTCAGCCTGCTAGACCTCGCAGACCGCCAGCTCGCCAGCAGCCGCTTTGACACGAAGCTCTCACCGCCTACCGGGCGCGCAGTTCCACGGGCACAGCCTTAAAGCTTGCGGATAAGCTCTGCATCAGCCACGAGGTTTTGCGTGAGCTTCTCAGCTTCAAGCCCACTCAAGTCACAGCTGTCGAAACGGGCCAGCCAGTCGGCCCGAACAGCGGGGGAGTCGAACCAGGTTGCGCGCTCGGCTTCAATATCCTCGATGCCGCTCAAGGTACGGCCGTCGCGGGTGCGGATCTCGAGGTCGTCGACAAGCGGGGCAATCGCTTGAAGCCCTGGGACGATGGCTTTAAAGCCCGACGTATGGGAAACCTCATTGGTCCAGCGCGGGTAGCGGCTCACACGCTGCGCCTCCAGGTAGCGCTGGACCACGCCCAGCCTGGAGACCTCCTGCGCCACCGCCAGGCCCACGACCTTCACGCGGAAACCCGCAGACCGAAACTTGGCTATCTCACCCGCGATGAATTCCGGGTTGGACAGCGTGTTCTCAATGATGAGGGAGTGCCCGTGCTGACGGCCATACTCAATCAGCGAGGACATCCAATAGGGCACCGGCCCATTGGTGAGTACGTCCATGCGTAAGGGATCGCGCTCCACAATCTCGTCGAGGGCGGGGTGCAGCTTCCGAATCTCATCGGAATCAAGGACCGCGTGACCGTTCTTTACCGATTCAATGGCCGTTGATTTGCCTGACGCTGGCTGCCCCGCCACATAAATGACCTCTGGAACAGCCGGACCATGAGCATTCGATCGGCCGAAATAGCTGGCTTGCAGAGTCTTTAGCCGTTGCTCCATAACCTGCGGATCAACGGGGAAGTCAGCGGCAGAAAGCATAGGCTATGCCGCTTTGTGCTCGGAGGAGAGGGCTTCAAGCCGCTGCGCAAAGAGAGCCGCAGCGGATCGGATGGCTTCGATGTCAGTTGCATCAACCTCGCCAACCATGTCCTCTACCAGCCAGTTCTGGCGAATCCACCATTGCGATTCAACGTCGTTGCCTGCTTCAGCGGCCCTAGTGAGGTAGGCAGCTTTCAGCGAGGACGCAACCTCCTTCATGGCGTCGAAGGCTGCGTACTCGATCTCCGGGACTTTGGCGGTGCTCATGGCGCTAAGAATAGCAGCGCCACGGCGGTTTTAGCCGTTGATAATCTGCGGGTACGCCAGGCCCTTGAGGCCCTCGGTGCCGAACTCCACGCCGTAGCCGGAGGACTTGATACCGCCGAAAGGCACACGCGGATCCACGGCACCGTGGCTGTTGATCCAGGTGGTGCCAGCCTCCAGCTGCGCGGCGACGTCCAGAGCGCGCTCGCGGTTGGAGGACCACACGGAGGAGCCCAAGCCCACGTCCAGCTTGTTGGCCTGCTCGATGGCCCAGTCGAGGTCGGTGTACTTGATAATCGGCAGTGCCGGACCGAACTGCTCCTCGACGACCAGCGGGTTGTTCGGGTCGATGTCTGCCACCAGGGTGGCGGGGTAGAAGTAGCCCGGCGCGTCATAGTCCGGGTCACCGCCCAGCAGCACGCGGGCACCGGAGTCCTTGGCGGCGTTGACAAGCTTGTCCACGATGTCGAACTGCTGCTTGTTCTGCAGCGGGCCGAGCACGTTCTCCTCTTCCAAGCCCACGCCCATCGGGGAGACCTTGGCCACCTCGACGAGGGCTTCGCAGACGGCGTCGTACAGCGACTCCGGCACGTACACGCGCTTCATCGCCGCACAGGTCTGACCGGTGTTGATGAAGGCACCCCAGAAAAGGTCGCCTGCGATCTCCTTCGGGTCGGCATCATCCAGTACGATGCCCGCATCATTACCGCCAAGCTCCAGCGTGAGGCGGGTGAGGTTGTCCGCGCTGGCCTCCACGATCTTCTTGCCGGTGGCGGTAGAACCGGTGAACATGATCTTGTCGACGCCCTCGTGGGTAGTCAGCGCCGCGCCAACCTCACCGGCGCCGCTAACGACTTGGAGGACACCCTCCGGCAGCACGGAGTTCACAACCTTGAGCAGGCCCAATACGGAGAGCGGGGTGTACTCGGAGGGCTTGACGACGACCGCGTTGCCCATGCGCAGCGCCGGCGCAATCTGCCAGATAGTAATCATCATCGGCCAGTTCCACGGGCCAATAGCACCGACGACGCCGAGTGGGCGGTAGTTGACGGTGGCGGTGATGTCATCATCAACGGCGGTGTAGTTGGGGTGCTCGAAGGAGGCGGTGGCATTCAGCCAGCCGGAGCAGGCACCGACCTCGAAGCGGGCGTTCGGGCCGTTGAGCGGCTTGCCCTGCTCACGGGAGAGCAGCTCCACCAGCGCTTCGGCATTGGCCTCCACCGCAGCCGCAGCCTTGGTGAGCAGCTCGCAACGCTCTTCGTCGCTCAGCTTGGCAAAGTCCTTTTGTGCCGCGCGTGCGGTCTCAACTGCAGCGTTGAGGTCCTCTACGGTGTTTTCTGGGGCGCGGCCAACGACCTCACCGGTGGCGGGGTTGAGGATGTCACGTCCATTCTCGTCCGTGATGGCGTTGAGCAGATCAGCGTACGTGGCGAACTGAGTCATGAGATCTCCTTCAGGGAAGTCGAGGGCCCCGCGAGCAAAGCCCAAAAGTTACTTTTGTTTAGGATGTTACCTGCACCACATCTACAGGCTTGACTCTGAGTGCACACAATTTGTCCAAAAATGTGCCAGTTCTCACGATATGATTCCAGTTATGTCTTCCTCCGCCGTTGAACATTTCGATATCGCGTCGTGGCGCACCGCGTCATCCGATTCTTTTGGACAACTCGACGTGGACGCCGAAGACCCCTCTTCCTTTCACGCCACGCTGCGCTCCACGAAGGTGGGGGACATATCCCTCTTCGACATGCACACCTCCCCGCACACCGTGAACCGATACAAGGTTTCCACCGACGAGGTCCCTTTTTGCAAGCTCAGTTTGCAGATCACAGGCTCCTCAACCATGAGCCAGGACGGGCGAACCTGCGAGCTTCGCCCGGGGGACCTAGCGCTATACGTCACCCAGCGGCCCTACACCCTGCGCTATCCGGAGGAACAAAACACCCTCATTGTTCACTTCCCACAGAGCTTCCTCGACATCTCACCCGCGCAGATCCAACGCCTCACCGCGAATCCGATCTCACGCTCACACGGCCTCGGCGCGGTGGCCGTGCCCCTCTTTGAACAGCTTGCCAAGAACCTGGACCTATTGAAGGGCCCGCATGCCACGGCCCTAGTCCGCTCGGCGCTGACCATGCTGGTGTCAGTCTTGGCCTCCGACGTCGCCGACGAACCCTCTGCAGGCACACTCCTGTTCAACCAGGCCACCGCCTACATCGAGAAGCACTTGGGCGACCCGGACCTAGGCCCGAGCACCATCGCCCAAGCACTCTTCGTATCGGTACGCCACCTCCACGCCAAGTTCTCCGAACAGGGCCTCTCCGTAGGCAGCTACATCCGAACGAGGCGCCTAGAGCACAT
This sequence comes from Corynebacterium sp. HMSC076G08, assembly GCF_001811515.1. Classification (NCBI taxonomy): domain Bacteria; kingdom Bacillati; phylum Actinomycetota; class Actinomycetes; order Mycobacteriales; family Corynebacteriaceae; genus Corynebacterium; species Corynebacterium sp. HMSC076G08. Next base: position 20,929 of record NZ_KV805079.1, read on the forward strand.
CCGCAGAGAACTCGTGGACCCGCGGCACTCCGAGGAATCGATCAGCCACATCAGCGCCCGCTATGGCCTGCACGATCCCTCGCACCTGTCACGCATCTTCAAGGCGGAGTACCACAAGTCACCGAGTGCGTACCGAGCAGCGGCCAGCGAATAGCACCGGCAAGTTTGGCATAAAAGACAATGCTGGCACCTCTCACAAAGGAGGTGCCAGCATCATTATCAGCGAATTTAATGCACTATTTATGCATTCGCGTACGGGTCGCGCATAGCGATGTACTGCAGCGAGGTGTACTCGTCCAGGCCCTCAGCGCCGCCCTCGCGGCCCATGCCGGACTGCTTCACGCCACCGAATGGGGCAGCGGCGTTGGAGATGACGCCGGCGTTGAAGCCCATGAGGCCGAACTCGAGGCCGTCACCGATGCGCCACATGCGGTCCGAATCCTCGGTAAACACGTAGGAGGCCAATCCGTACTCGGTGTCGTTAGCAATCTCAATTGCTTCCTTCTCATCGGAGAAGGTCAGGATCGGAGCAATCGGGCCGAAGATCTCCTCCTGTGCCACGCGGGCATCACGAGGAACGTTCGTCAGAACAGTGGGGGAGTAGAAGTAACCCTTGCCCTCACCCGGCTTGCCACCGACGATAGCCTTGGCGCCCTTGGCCACGGCATCGTCGACAAGCGCGGTGATGTTATCCAGCGCCTTCTGCTCCACGAGCGGACCACAGGTAACGCCCTCGTCGAGGCCGTTGCCCACCTTGAGCTCACCGATGCGCTTGGCGAACTTCTCCGCGAACTCATCAGCGATGGACTCGTGAACGATGAAGCGGTTGGCGGCGGTGCAGGCCTCACCGATGTTGCGCATCTTGGCGCCCATTGCGCCCTCGACGGCCTGGTCAATGTCGGCGTCCTCAAAGACGATGAACGGAGCGTTGCCGCCCAGCTCCATCGAGGTGCGCAGGACGTTGTCCGCAGCTGCCTTGAGCAGAGTCTTGCCCACCGGGGTGGAGCCGGTGAAGGAAACCTTGCGCAGACGAGAATCCGCCATGATCGGCTCGGAGATAGCAGACGCAGACTTACCGGAGACCACGTTGACCACGCCAGCCGGAACGCCAGCATCAATCATGGTCTGTGCGAAGTACTGGGTGGTCAGCGGCGTCAGCTTGGCCGGCTTCACCACCATGGTGCAACCAGCGGCGATGGCCGGTGCAATCTTACGGGTAGCCATGGCCAGCGGGAAGTTCCACGGAGTGATAAGCAAGCACGGGCCCACCGGCTTACGACGGGTCACCATGCGCAGGGTGCCCTCCGGCGCCGGCAGGGTACGGCCGTAGTCACGAACGGCCTCCTCGCTGAACCAACGCAGGTACTCAGCGCCGTAAGTAACCTCACCGTAGGACTCTGCCAGCGGCTTGCCCATCTCCAGGGTCATCAGCGCAGCGAACTCGTCCTTGCGCTCCTGCACCAGGTCAAAAGCACGGCGCAGCAGGTTGGAGCGCTCGCGGGTGGACGTGCGTGCCCACTCATCCTGCACGGCGCAGGCGGCGTCCAAAGCCTTCTTCGCATCCTCAGAAGTAGCGGAGGCAAGGGTGGCGATAACTTCACCGGTTGCCGGGTTTTCCACGTCGAAAGTGGATCCATCGGAGGCGTCTACCCACTCACCGTTAATCAGCAAGCCAGTCGGAACCTTGGCCAGCAGCTCGTCAATATTGACCTTGTTGTTTTCACTCATGGTTCTTTTTTACCCTCCCAAATGGAATTTGTCTGCCAGTTGGCGTGCCGCACCCGAAAGAAGTTGAACATCCGCCCCAACCAGGGCAAATGATGCGCCGGAAGCTATGTATTTCTGGGCCTGTTCAAGGTTGAAAGCGTTGACGCCTACCTTCTTTCCGGAAGCGCGCACGGCTTCAAATGTGTGATTAACCGCCTCGATCACATCCGGATGGGTCTGCTGACCCAGCAGCCCCATGGAGGCCGCCAGATCAGAGGGACCGACGAAGATGTTGTCCACCCCGTCAAGAGCCACGATTTCTTCCACGTTCTCTACCGCGGTCGCAGACTCAATCTGCACCGTGAGGCTCACCGTATCTGAGGCATTGGCGAGGTAGTTCTCCACGCCGTTCCAGCGTGAGGAGCGGGCCAGCGCCGAGCCCACGCCGCGCACGCCGCGGGGAGGGTAGTGCATGGCTGCTACGGCAGCCTCGGCTTCCTCGACGGTATCAATCATGGGCACCATCAAGTTTTGTACACCCAGGTCAAGGTACTGTTTGATGAGTGCCGTGTTGTTTACTGGCACGCGGACCACGCGCGTCACGCCGTAGGCGTCGGTAGCCCGCAGCAGAGAGAGGATGGTTTCGAGGCCATAGGGCGAGTGTTCGCCGTCGATCAGCGTCCAGCTAAAGCCAGCCGAGGCGATGATCTCCGCTGCAGCCTCCGAGCCGGAACAGATCCAGGCGCCAACGAGCGGCTGCTCGGCCTTTTCTAGGACGTCCGCGAAAGTGGGCGGCAGCTTTACTGGAATCGGCATGTGATGGACCCCAACTTTCCATAGTCTGCATGGACGGTATCGCCCGGTTCAACCCACATGGGCTTGGTGAAGGAACCGGCCAGGATGATGTCGCCGGCGGCAAGGCTATCGCCGTGCGCATGAAGCTTGTTGGCAAGCCAAGCCACGCCCATTGCCGGGTGGTTGAGCACAGCCGCGGCCACACCCGTATCTTCGATGGATTCGTTGCGGTAGAGCAATGCAGACACCCAGCGCAGGTCGACGTCTGCGGGATCCACCGGGTTGCCGCCGTAGATCATGGCGCCGAGGGCTGCGTTATCCGAAATGGTGTCGACAATGGTGCGTCCCTCCATCTCAATGCGGGAGGAGAGGATCTCTAGAGCAGGGACGACATACTCAGTAGCGCGCAGCACGTCGAAAATGCTGCAATTCGGCCCCTTTAGCTCCTCCTTGAGCACGAAGGCCAGCTCAACCTCGATGCGGACGTTGGAGAACTGCGCGTGCTCGATAGTGGAGCCGTTCTCATAAACCTGGTCTTCAAAGATTGCGCCGTAGTCCGGTTCGGTAATTCCCGTGGCCTCCTGCATAACCTTGGAGGTCAGGCCAATCTTACGACCGACGAGACGGCGCCCGTCTTCGATGCCGCGGCGCACCCACTCGCGCTGCACCGCGTAGGAGTCCTCAATGCTCATCTCCGGGAAACGGGCGGTCAGCAGCGGGACCATCGACCGGTCCTTTTCGGCTTGCGCCAATTCATCTGCGATAGCGATGTGCTGTTTCTCATCCAGCATGTATTTCGCTCCTTACTGTGTTATTGAACGTGACTGTGGTGTTGTAATGGTTGTTAAACGTTGCGGTTTCACGTGAAACGACAACGCGGCCCCGCGTTATGTGCGCATTATCGACGCCGCGGGACCACGTTAATCAACCTGAGTGCTTAGGCCGTTTTAGAGCTGGTTACCCAGCTTGTACTCGCCCTGCTTCCACTCCGGCATCTCCTCCGAGTCTTCCTTACGGGTGTAGGAGAAGCCGTCCGCACCAATGGTGGCCTCGAGCTCGGACTCATCCTCGCGAGCGACCAGCGGCACCGGGTTGCCATCCAGGTCGAGGACGGTGGAGCCATCGCGGTACCAGGACGGAACAACCGGGGTTCCCCACCAGTCACGGCGCTGGTTATCGTGGACATCCCAGGTCACGACCGGGTTATCCGGGTCGCCGGTGTAGTAGTCCTGGGTGTAGATCTCTACGCGGTGGCCATCCGGGTCACGCAGGTACAGGTAGTAGGCGTTGGAGACGCCGTGGCGGCCCGGGCCGCGCTCAATGCGGTCGGATTCGCGGAGCGCACCCAGCTTGTCACAAATCGCGATGATGTTGTGCTTCTCATGGGTAGCAAAGGCGATGTGGTGCATACGCGGGCCATCGCCACCGGTCATGGCGGTGTCGTGCACCGTCGGCTTACGACGCATCCATGCAGCGTAAACGGTTCCTTCCTCATCGCGAATGTCCTCGGTGGTGCGGAATCCGAGCTCTTCCATGTACTTCACTGCGGCAGTAACGTCCGGAGTGATCTGGTTGAAGTGATCGAGGCGAACGAGCGCACCAGGGATGTGGGCGTCGTATGCCCAGGCCAGACGCTCACGGTGCTCAACCTCGTAAAAGAACTCGTACGGGAATCCCAACGGATCCTGTACACGCACGGAGTCACCGATGCCCTTGACGAAGCCATCCTTGTTACGGCGAACCTCGCAACCACGCGCCTTGTAGAACTCCTCGGCGAGGTCCAGATCCTCCGGCGAACGAACGCGGAAGGAGAATGCAGCGACGGCAGCGACGGGGCCCTGACGCAGCACGAGGTTGTGGTGGATGAACTCCTCGTAGGTGCGCAGGTAGATTTCGTTCTCGTTTTCCTCGGTCACGACGAGACCGAGGGTGTCAACATAGAACTTACGGGATGCAGCGAGATCGGTAACGATGATCTCCATGTAGGCGCAACGCAGAATGTCGGGGGCCTGAATGTCAGCCATGATGGCTCCTTAGTGTGAATTAGTAATGGGGGAGTGGAGAGGGCATGCAGACGTTACTGGTCCTGCTTGCCAAAGACCGGGTTGTGCACCTTGTCCAGGTTGATGTGGACGGCCTGCTGGTCGGTGTAGAAGTCGATCGAGCGGTAGCCGCCCTCGTGGCCCAGGCCGGAAGCCTTAACGCCGCCGAAGGGGGTGCGCAGGTCGCGGACGTTATTGGAGTTGAGCCACACCATGCCGGCCTCAACGTTCTGGGCAAAGTTGTGGGCACGTTTCAGATCCGAGGTCCACACATAGGCGGCAAGACCATACTTCGTGTTGTTCGCCAGCTCGAGTGCCTCTTCGTCGGTATCGAACGGGGTGATAGCAACAACGGGACCGAAGATCTCTTCCTGGAAGATTCGTGCGTCCGGCTTGACGTCAACGAAGACGGTCGGCTGGACAAAGTTGCCTTCCTCGAAGCCTTCCGGGCGCTCGCCGCCGGCGGCCAGGGTGGCCTCCTGCTTGCCAATCTCGATGTAGGAGGTGACCTTCTCGTAGTGCTCCGGGTGGACCAGGGCGCCGACCTCGGTGGTCGGATCGGAGGGCAGACCCACCTTCACGCGCTTAGCCTGGGCGGCGTAGCGCTCCACGAACTCATCGTAGATATCGCGCTGAACCAGGATGCGGGAGCCAGCGGTGCAACGCTCACCGTTGAGGGAGAAGACACCGAAGATACAGGCGTCGATAGCGGTCTCCAGGTCGGCATCGCTGAAGACGATGGCCGGGGACTTGCCACCCAGCTCCATCGACAGGCCCTTGAGGTGCGGGGCTGCGTTGCCGAAAATGATCTGGCCGGTGCGAGATTCACCGGTGAAGGAGATCAGCGGGACGTCCGGGTGCTTAACCAGCGGGTCGCCGGCGTAGCCTTCCTCGCCGAAGCCGTTGACCAGGTTGAAGACGCCCTTCGGCAGGCCAGCCTCCTCGAAGATGCCCGCCCACAGCTGTGCGGACAGCGGAGTGAACTCAGCAGGCTTGAGGACGACGGAGTTACCGGTGGCGATGGCCGGGGCCAGCTTCCAGGACTCCAGCATGAACGGGGTGTTCCACGGGGTAATCAGGCCCGCCACGCCAATCGGCTTACGGTTGACGTAGTTGATCTGGCGGCCCGGTACCTTGTAGGCGTCGTCAGCCTGGGCGACAATCAGGTCAGCGAAGAAGCGGAAATTCTCCGCAGCGCGCTTGGCCTGACCGTTGGCCTGGGTGATCGGCAAGCCGGAGTCGAAGGATTCCCAAGCAGCGAGCTTGTCTGCGCGGCTTTCGACGATGTCGGCGATCTTGTTGAGGACGCGGGCGCGCTCACGCGGCAGCGCCTTGGACCATGGGCCGTTCTCGAAGGCGTCCTTAGCGGCGGCGACCGCCTTGTCAATGTCCTCCGGCTTGCCAGAGGCGGCCTTGATGTAGGTCTTATTGGTTACCGGATCCAAGACCTCGAATTCATCGCCGTCGATCGACGGGACAAACTCGCCGTTGATGTAGTGAAGAATCTTCTCTGGAAGGTCGGTGGGCTTAGCAGCATCGTTGTTAATAGCCATGAGTGCTGTGAACTCCTTAATCGTTTTTCTTGCGATAGGTGTTGAGGGTGGACAGTCGGTGTTGCCTGGCCACTTTTTCTATGTAGGCGGGTTCCGCGCCAGCCTCGATGAGGCTGACCAATTGCTCGTGCTCGCGCGTTGACTCTTGGGCTCTCTCCGGCACGTAGCGGAAGGTCGAGACGCGGTGGTATTCCAATTGCTTCCATTGGTCCACCACCAAGTCCTTCAACCTCTCGTTCGGGCACTTGGAGAAGAGAACGCTATGAAATTCTTTGTTGAGCTGGGTAAATTCTTCTGGATCGTGGTGGATATCGAGCTCCCGCATGCGCTGGTTGATCTCTCGCGCCCGGGCAATATCCTCCGCGTTGAGATACGGGGCGGATTGGGCCGTGGCATTGGCTTCCACGGTGGCCACGATGTCCATGGATTCGTAGTAGGCCTCGCGATTGTAGGTGGTCACGCTGGCACCGACGTTGCGTTCGTAGGTGACCATCCCTTCCGCTTCGAGTTGCCGAATAGCCTCGCGGACGGGAACTACGCTGATCCCCAGTTCATCCGCGATTGTTGCCAACACGAGGCGATACCCGGGCTCATAGTCGCGAGTCCGAATCCTTTCACTTATCCAGTTATAGGCTTGTTGGGATTTACTTTCCCCGGCTGGTGCTGCGGTTTGCGTCATTGACCACCTGCCTTTCCATCACGGAAAGCGATGTAGGCTTCCTTGTTCGCTCCGGTCGGCGGGAAGAGCCCATCCAAGCTGGCGCCTTCCTCCACCTGGGAAGCGACCCATTCGTCCTCGTGCTCCTTGGCGAGGGCACCTTCGGCGACTTCGGCTGCGATATCGCGGGGGATGACCACGACGCCGTCATCATCACCAACGATGATGTCACCTGGGAGGACGGTGGCGTTTCCGCAGGAAACAGCGATATCGCTATCCCACGGGACATGCTTGCGGCCGAGCACGCAGGGGTGAGCGCCCTGGGTGAAGACGGGCAGGCCGATCTCCTTCACAGCCTCGTAGTCACGCACGCCACCATCAGTGACAACGCCGGCTGCACCACGTACCTTGGCGCGCAGTGCCAGAATGTCACCCAGTGTTCCTGAGCCGGATTCCTGGCGGGCCTCAATAACGATGACCTCGCCTTCCTTGACGGTGTCGAAGACTTTCTTCTGCTCGTTGAGGCCACCGCCGTGGGACTTGAACAGGTCCTCGCGGCCGGCCACGAAGCGCAGGGTGCGGGCAACGCCCACCATCTTGGTTCCCTTAGCCTGCGGGTACACGCCTTCGATCACGGACTGGTTGATGCCGCGCTTGCGCAGCTGAGCGGACAAGCCGGCGGTCGGGGCCTTCTCCAAGGCCGCCTTGAGCTCGGGATCGAGGCCGACCGCATCCTTAGGAGGAAGGCCGGCGGATTCGCGGTCACCGTAGGCGTCCTCGCGCTGCTTATCATCCACGTAGGGCAGGTTGCCCAGCTGCGGATCGAAAGAGGCGGGGACCTCCTTCACGGTAGTCTTCAGCCTGCCGGAGCTCACGCCACCTGGCACGTCAACCTCGACCTCAACAACGTCACCAGGCTCAATGACAGAGGAGCCGGCCGGGGTGCCGGTGAGGATGATGTCACCGGTCTCCAGCGTCATGTGCTGGGATAGGTCGGCCACAAACTGTGCGAGCGGGAAGATGAGATCCTCATCAGAAGATGTTCCCTCCTGAACAACCTCGCCATTGACCCAGGTGCGGAGGCGAAGACCCTTGGGGTCGATCCCTTGGGCGTCGATAAGCTCCGGCCCGATGGGGGTGTATCCATCGCGGGATTTGGAGCGGGTGTTGGAGCCCTTGTCCTGCACCTTGTAGTCATACAGACCAATGTCGTTCGAAGCCGTCACGTAGGCGACGTGTTTCCACGCATCCTCAAGCGATACGTTGCGGGCCGGGGTTCCGATGATGAGCGCGATTTCTCCCTCAAAAGCCAGCAGCTCCGTTCCCTCGGGGCGTTCAACAACCCCGCCCGATTCAGCCAGCGTGCTAGTCGCCTTGAGGAAGTAGCTCGGGGTCTTGGGCCAGCGACCGCGCTGCGCCGCGCGGGACTCAAAGGCCACATGGACAGCGATCATTTTGCCCGGTTTAACCGGCAAGAACTCAGGTACAGCCATGAAGAATCCTTAATTGTGAACAAATCCTTACCCAGATCGTATATTATCCCTACCACCACCGCAAGTGGTTCAACTCACACACATTTCCATATATGGCACACCGCATGCCGAAAGGAACCAGAATGTCGCACACATCTGTCACGCCGGCAATTTCGACGGCCGAACGCCGCCGCGTCGTCGCCGCGACTACCATCGGTACCGCCATCGAGTGGTACGACTACTTCCTCTATGCCGCAGTGGCCGGACTCGTGTTCAACCAGCTCATGTTCGGCCCGCTCGAGGGTGGCCTAGCCACCATCATTTCCTTCCTCACCGTGGGATTGTCCTTCCTATTCCCTATTCCGACCCGTCGGCGCGTTTCTGGCAGGACACTTCGCGGACCGCTTCGGCCGCCGCGTGGTCCTCATGGTCACGCTCCTCGCCATGGGTGGTGCGACCACCCTCATCGGCCTTCTGCCCACCTACGAGACCGCCGGAATCTGGGCGCCGATCCTCCTCATCACCTTGCGCATTATTCAGGGCATCTCCGCAGGTGGCGAGTGGGGGTCCGCCGTACTCATGGCTGTGGAGCACGCACCGAATGACAAGCGCGGTCTCTACGGCGCAGGCCCCCAGATCGGCGTTCCTGCCGGTCTGCTGCTTTCTTCCGGCGTGCTCTCCATCATGAACACCATCGCGCCTGGCGACGCCTTCATGAGCTGGGGCTGGCGCGTACCTTTCCTGCTCTCCTTCGTTCTCATCCTGGTGGGCTACCTCATCCGCATGGGCGTCGACGAGTCCCCAGTCTTCGAAGAGATTGCAGAGCGCGAGGAGGAAGAGGCCACCAACCCCATTGGCAAGCTCTTCAAGAATTTCACCCCGCTGGTCCTGGTCGCGGCCCTCGTTTTTGCAGGTAACGGCACCGTCGGCTACATGACCACGGGCGGCTATATTCAGCGCTACGCCACCGATCCCGACGGCCTCGTTGCCCTCGACCGCGGTGACGTCCTCAACGCCGTGACCGTCTCTGCGGTCACGTGGGCATTGATGACTTTGTTCGCGGGATACATCTCCGATTACATCGGCCGCCGAAACACCTACCTCATCGGATTCATCCTGCAGGGAATCGGCGCTGCCGCCCTTTTCCCGCTGGTCAACACCGGTAGCCTGGGGCTTCTCTACGGCGCACTCATTTTCCTGACCGTCGGCCTGGGCCTGACCTATGGCGCACAGTCCGCGATGTACGCCGAGCTCTTCCCCGCCTCCATTCGCGCTACCGGCGTGTCCATCACTTATGCCCTCGGCTCGGTGTTGGGCGGCGCCTTCGCCCCCATGATCGCCGCGTCGCTCGTGGAGGCTACCGGCACCACCTTCGCGGTGTCGGGCTACCTCGTCTCCGCCTCGATTGTCGGCTTCATCTGCGCTTTCATCCTGCGCGAGCGCAAGGGAATCGCACTCGGCGCAGAGCACGAGTCCGAGCAATCTCAGGGACACTTCATCTTCAGCCCGCGCTAGGCGACGTCCTGTGCGCAGATCATTGTGCAGAAGACGCGCATCATATATGATTCTAAAAATAAGACCCAGCTCACATACTCCAGACGCCTTGAACTGAGTCACCATCTCCACGAGCAAAGCTCACAGAGCGATGGGGGAGTAGCTACCACCCCCATCACTCGCTTTTGTTCTCGACCACGACAACCCGCTGACTAAGGAGTCCACAGTGCAGTTCCACCACAACGGCTACGTTTCGGAAGATCCCCGCGTGCACGATCCCGCAGGGTATGGCATCGATCGCGCCTCTGAGCTTCCCGATGAAATGGACGTCCTCATTGTGGGCTCCGGCCCGGCCGGCATGATCGCAGCCGCACAGCTAGCAATGTTCCCCGACGTCAACACGCGCATCATTGAACGCCGCCCCCACCGCCTCGAGTTGGGCCAGGCAGACGGCATCCAGTCCCGTTCCGTAGAAACCTTCCAGGCCTTCGGCTTTGCCAAGGAAATCACGGAAGAGGCCTATGAAATCACCGAGATGTCCTTCTGGAACCCCGATCCGCAGGACCGCTCCAAGATTGTTCGCGGCGCCCGTCCGATTGACGACGAACACGGAATCTCCGAGTTCCCCCACCTCATTGTGAACCAGGCTCGCGTGTTGGACTACTTCGCCCGCTACGCACGCCGAGCACCCGGCCGAATCACCCCGGATTACGGCTGGAACTTCGTCTCCCTTGAGGTAGGGGAGGGCGAATACCCCGTGACGGTGCACCTCGAGGATGTCGACGGCAACCCGCGCGACGTACGCGCTAAGTACGTCGTGGGCTGCGATGGCGCGAAGTCCCGCGTCCGCAAGTCCATTGGCTGCTCGCTCAAGGGTGACCAGGCCAATCACGCATGGGGCGTCATGGACGTTGTCGTCGATACCGACTTCCCGGACTGGCGCACCAAGTGTGCCATCCACTCGCAGGCCGGCTCAATCCTGCACATCCCGCGTGAGGGCGGTTACCTCTGCCGCATCTACGTCGACCTTGGTGTCGTGCCCGAGGATGACAACCACAAGGTCCGCTCCACCCCGATTGAGAAGATCATCGAGAAGGCAAACGAGATCTACTCGCCCTACTTCATCGACGTCAAGATGGTCGCTTGGCACTCCGTGTACGAGGTGGGGCACCGCCTCGTCGATGCCTTCGACAACAACGATGAGGACCCGCGCGTCTTCCTCACCGGCGACGCCTGCCACACCCACTCCGCCAAGGCCGGCCAGGGCATGAACGTCTCCATGCAGGATGGCTTCAATATCGGGTGGAAGCTCGGCCACGTCCTCGATGGCCGCGCGCCGAAGGAACTCCTGGCCACCTACCACGGCGAGCGCCAGCCAGCCGCGCAGAACCTCATCAACTTCGACCGCGAATGGTCGACCCTCATGGCCACCCCAACCGAGGAGCTGGATGATCCCGAGGCAGTCGAGAAGTACTACGTCTCCGCAGAGGAGTTCGCCGCCGGCATGATGACGCAGTACGAAGAAAACCTCATCGTCGGCAGCACCGAGCACCAGAAGCTGGCCGTCGGCTTCCCGGTGGGCAAGCGTTTCAAGTCCTACGAGGTTCTGCGCCGCTGTGACGCGTACCCCCAGCACCTGGGCCACCAGCACACCGCTGACGGCCGCTACCGCATCTACGCCTTCGCTGATGCACCCAAAGCCGGCGAAACCTCGAAGCTCAGCGAGTGGGCCGAGAAGGTCGGCCCCATCCTCGCCAAGTTCACCCCTGAGGGCGCCGACGAGAACACCTACTTCGACGTGAAGGCCATCTACCAGCAGACGGACCACCACGAGTACGAAATCCTCGACGCTCCACTCCTGTTCCGGCCCCGCAACGGCAAGTTCAATATCCCGAACTGGGAGAATGTTTTCAATGCTCTGCCGGGAGACAAGGATATCTTCCACACCCGCGGCATTTCCCGCGACGGTGCCGTCGTCATCGTTCGCCCGGACCAGTACGTAGGAGCGGTCCTTCCGCTGGATGACCCAGCTGCCGTCGAGGACTACTTCTCTTCCGCGCTCATCAAGCTCACCTAGTTCCGGTTTCACGTAAAACCAAGAGGGCTCAGCACAACGCTGGGCCCTCTTTCAATGCCGCCGCTAAGCCACCACGGACAAAAAGAAACCTAAGTGCTGCCAAGTGCAACACCTAGGTTTCACGTGAAACAACCACGCTTCGACTTCTACTGCAGGAGGGTCCTATCGGACGTCGCTCCCTTAATCTTCGCGAACTCCGCCATGAGATCCTCCACTGTGAGCTTCGCCTTCTGCTCGGCGTCAGCGGAGTAGATGATCTCACCCTCATGCATCATGATGAGGCGGTTTCCCACTTGCAGCGCTTGCGCCATGTTGTGCGTCACCATCAGAGTGGTGAGCTGGCCTTGCTCCACAATGCGCTTCGTCAGTGTGGTCACCAGCTCCGCGCGTTGCGGGTCGAGGGCGGCTGTGTGCTCATCCAGAAGCATCACCTTCGGGTTAGTAAAGCCGGCCATGAGCAACGAGAGGGCCTGGCGCTGACCGCCGGAGAGCAGCCCCACCTTGGTCCCCAGACGCTTCTCTAGGCCGAGCTCGAGGGATTCCAGCTGTTCCACAAAGATGGCCCGGCGCGCGGAATTGAGACCCAAGCCGAGGCCGCGCTTCTTGCCGCGCAGGTACGCCAAGGAGAGATTCTCCTCAATCGTGAGGTTTGGTGCCGTACCCGCCATGGGGTCCTGAAAGACGCGCCCGACCTTCCTTGCACGCTTGTGCTCCGGCTGGCTCGTCACCTCCTGGCCGTCGATCGAGATCTTTCCCGAATCCGGGATGAGCCGGCCCGCAACGGAGTTCAGCAGTGTCGACTTTCCCGCACCGTTAGAGCCGATGACAGTGACAAAGTCACCGGAGGCAAGTTCCAGGGAGACGTCGCGAAGCGCACGGCGTTCGTTGACCGTACCTGGGAAGAAGGTCTTCGAAATCTTATCTACTTTGAGCATGATCTAGGCCTTCCTCTTCCCGCGCACCTTCGTCATACGCGGCACCAGCAGAGCGACAATAACCAGCAGCGCCGTGATGAGCTTCATGTCATTCGGGTTAAGGCCTACCTGAAGCGCAGCGAAGATGATGAGACGGTAGATCACAGAGCCCAAGGCCACCGCCACCACGGCCATCCACAAGCGCGACTGGGGGAGTACCGCTTGTCCCAGAATGACGGATGCCAGACCAACCAGGATGAGTCCGATACCCATCGAAATGTCGGCGAAGCCCTGGTACTGCGCGATGAGAGCACCGCACAGGCCCACCAGGCCATTGGACAGGGCCAGGGTCAGGATCTTGGTGAAATCGGTGGACACGCCAAAGGAGGTGATCATCTGCTGATTGTCACCTGTTGCGCGCAGCGAAAGTCCCAGGTCCGTGGACAGGAACCACACGATCAGCAGGCAGAGCAGCACCGCACCCAAGGCGAGCAAGCCCACCCCGGCCCACGACCCCATTACTGCATCCAGCGGGGTAAACACCGAATCTTGGGAGAGCAACGGAACGTTGGCGCTGCCCATGATGCGCAGGTTGATGGACCACAGACCAATCATGGTGAGGATACCCGCAAGCAAACCGTCGATGCGGCCTTTCGTGTGCAGAAGCCCCGTGATGCAGCCGGCGATAAAGCCGGTGACAAAGCCCGCGGCCGATGCCAGAAAGGGATTAACCCCATTCGTAATGAGCACGCCGGCCGTCGCAGCCCCGGTGGTAAAGGAGCCATCGACGGTCAGGTCCGGGAAGTCAAGGACGCGGAATGTCAGGTAGACGCCCACGGCCATGACCGCATAGATGAGCCCTAGCTCGAGTGCACCAATCACAGCGTCTCAGCCTTCTCCATGATCTCCTTCGGTACCTCAACGCCCTGTGCCTTCACGGCATCCTCGTTAATGACGTAGGTGTACTCAGAGGCGGTTTCTACCGGGGTCTCGGCCGGGTCTGCGCCGTCCTGGAGGATGCGCAGCGCCATCTCACCGGTCTGGCGGCCCAGCTCCTTGTAGTCGATACCGATGGTGGCGGCAGCACCACCTTCAACGGCACCCGAGTCCGCTGCGATGACCGGGATGGTCTTGTCATTCGCTACCTTGATGAGCGAAGAAATGCCGGAAACAACCATGTTGTCGGTCGGCACGTAGACGGCATCGACATCGCCCAGCGCTTCTACGGCCTGCGGTATCTCCGTCACGGAGGTTACGGTCTGCGACTTCACCTCAATACCCTTCGGCTTAGCGGCCTCCGTCAACTGCTCCACCTGCACCTTGGAGTTGACCTCGGCGGAGGAGTAGACCACGCCGACGGTCTTGGCGTCTGGGACCAGCTGGGTAATCAGCTCAACCTGCTCCTCGATGGGCGCGGCGTCAGAGGTACCAGTGACATTCTTGCCCGGCTTATCCAGGGACTCCACCAGCTCCGCCTCCACAGGGTCCGTCACCGCGGTGAACAGAAGCGGTTTGTCCTTGATGGACTTGCTCATGGCCTGGCCGGCCGGGGTGGCGATTGCCAGGTAGAGGTCGTGATTAGCATTTGCCATCTGCTGGGAGATGGACACCGCGGTGCCCTGTTCGCCATTGGCATTCTGGATGTCCCAATCCACGTCCACGCCCGCTTCCTCGAAGGCTTCCTGGAAACCTTCCGCGGCGGCGTCGAGCGAGGGGTGCTGAACCAGCTGGTTGATACCGATGGAGTAGGAGTCTCCACCACCGGAATCACCGCCGGCGTTGTCCGAGGATGAGGAGCACCCCACGAGGGCGGCGGCGCTCAGAGCGAGAGCGGAGAGAGCAGCAGCAGTTTTAGAGAACATAACGGTCCTTTTCTACTCTAGAGTGACTGTTGTGACCGTTATTTAAGCCTCTTTCCATGCGTTTAAGCAGCAGTTTTGTGAATATTTTTCCCGCACGGGGGTACTCTTAGCCCTCCAAAAGCTATACTGTGACAGTTTTAGAGTCCTATATCACATGCTTAAGCTGCATGTTTCCTACATCACCCAGCTCGCTGTGGCCCTGCAGCACATAGACCCCACGGGGGTACCCGCTCACATTTATCTGTACGGCAGAAGGTATCGGTGTTAGAGTCAGTGATGTGAAGAACATTTCGAACCTTTGGTGGTGGCGCGCGTAACCCGCGGGCCTCGTTGTTCTCCCATATTTAAGGCCCGCAGCTGCGGGCTTTTCGGCGTTTTGCTCTCTTTAAAAGCTCGCGGCAGCACACAACATCGTTAAAGAAAGACACCGTATGCCGTTTACAGCCAAACGCGAGGTCGGGTACACACCCGACGCCAGTGCGCTCTTTTATGCCCTCGCCACGCCGCAGGACTCCCTGCTCTTAGAATCAGCGGACATTGAGTCCAAGAAGAACCTCACGTGTATCGCGATCACCAAGGCAGCGCTCAAAGTCGTCTGCCGCGGCCAAGCGGTCACCGCTACCGCATTAACGCCCGCTGGCCAGCTGCTCCTCGACGAGCTTCGCCAAGACTTCCGCTCCAGGATCAGCCAGGACGGTGAGGATAGCACCACCTTTAGTTTCGAGCTCTCCACCGAGCACGATGAGCGCGCCCGCCTCCGCGCCACCTCCACCGCGGATATCCTGCGCACCTTACAATTCAGCCAACTGTATTCCAGTGAATCACTGCCCTTCATCGGCGGCGGTTTCGCCTTCGACTACGTCGAAACCTTCGAGAAGCTACCCCCGGTTCCCGACGGACTCAACGGATACCCCGATTATGAGTTTCTCGTCGCCGAGCACGTTCTCACCGTGGACCACCTGACGGAGACCGCGAAGATCGAGGGGTGGGGCGTCGACAAGCAGGCGCTCGAGGAGGAGCTCGACCGCGCCGCCCGCACCGAGCCCATCACGCCCCAGCCCTCGCAGCCACTCACCACGATCTCCGCGCGCGCCTCCATCGACG
The DNA here is from genome assembly GCF_001811515.1 of Corynebacterium sp. HMSC076G08. Classification (NCBI taxonomy): domain Bacteria; kingdom Bacillati; phylum Actinomycetota; class Actinomycetes; order Mycobacteriales; family Corynebacteriaceae; genus Corynebacterium; species Corynebacterium sp. HMSC076G08. Next base: position 36,607 of record NZ_KV805079.1, read on the forward strand.
ACGCTGCTTTTCGACGCCACGTGGAGCGCCTCCAAGGCAACGTCCACGCCGGCGATATTTATCAGGTGGTCCCTTCCCGGGCGTTTAGCCTCGACTGCCCCGACGCCTTCGCTGCCTACCGCACGCTGCGTGAGACCAACCCCTCGCCGTACATGTTCTACCTGCGCGGCACCGAGCATGAGCTCTTCGGCGCCTCTCCGGAATCCAACCTGAAGTACACGGCCACCGACCGGCAGGTACAGCTCTACCCGGTCGCCGGCACCCGCCCGCGCGGCGCGACCCACGAGCTGGACATCCGCAATGAACTCGAGATGCGCACCGATTCCAAGGAGGTCTCCGAGCACATCATGCTGGTGGACCTGGCCCGCAACGACCTCGCCCGCGTCGCCGTCCCCGGCACCCGCCAGGTCGCTGATCTGCTCCAGGTGGACCGCTACTCCCGCGTGATGCACTTGGTCTCCCGCGTCGTCGCCACGCTGCACGAGGATTTCGACGCCCTCGACGCCTACCGTGCCTGCATGAACATGGGCACTCTGACCGGCGCGCCGAAATTGCGCGCGATGGAGCTCATCCGCGAAACCGAGGGCACTCGCCGCGGCTCCTTCGGGGGAGCTATCGGTTACCTGCGCGGCGATGGATCCATGGATAACTGCATCGTCATCCGTTCCGCCTACGTCAAGGATGGAACGGCCGTCGTCCAGGCGGGCGCCGGTGTCGTTCGTGATTCCATCCCCCAATCCGAAGCCGATGAAACGGTCCACAAGGCCTACGCGGTGCTCAGCGCTATCGCCCAGGCACACAACGCATCCCTGGAGGTCATCCGATGAACCCGCACGTCGTCCTCATTGATAACCACGATTCCTTCGTCTACAACCTCGTCGACGCCCTCGCCGGCTATAACACCACCGTCTTCCGTAATACGGTGCCGGTGGAGGAGGTCCTCGCCGCCGAACCCGACATCATCATTCTCTCGCCCGGCCCCGGCCATCCGCGCGACGCCGGATCGATGATGCAGCTTATCGACGCCTCCCTCGGCCGCATCCCTATCCTCGGCATCTGCCTGGGTTTCCAGGCGCTGCTCGAGCACTTCGGCGGCACCGTCGAGCCCTGCGGCCCAGTCCACGGTTCCTCTGTGCCCATGACGCTAACCGACGCTGGTGCGAAGCACCCGCTCTTCCAAGGGCTCACTACTGATTCCGAGCCAGATAATCCGAACTACGTGGGCCGCCTCGTCCCTGTTGCACGCTATCACTCCTTGGGCTGCGCGAGCATTCCCACCCAGATGCGCAGCCTCGCGGAGACGGAGACCGCCATCGGCCCTGTCACGATGGCGGCAGAAACCGTCGACGGCATGGCCCTCGGCCTGCAGTTCCACCCGGAGTCGGTGCTAACTCCAACCGGCCCCATCATGATCGAACGCTGCATTGAACAACTTTCTTCTCTACCCACCATGGAAGGAGCCAAGTAATGACCAATAACCACGCTCTCAAGACACTGCAAGAATTCCTCGATATCCCCGAACCGACCCTCGAGCAAGCAATCGAGGTCTTCACCCCGCTGACGGTGGGGGAGTATGACGACATCCATATCGCGGCCCTCCTTACTCACATCCGTACGCGCGGCGAAACCTTCGCCGATGTGGCCGGCGCCGCCCGCGCCTTCCTCAACGCCGGCCGCCCCTTCCCGGTTACCGGTAAGGGCCTCATGGATACCGCGGGAACCGGTGGCGATGGCGCGAACACCATCAACGTCACCACCGGCGCATCCCTCGTCGCCTCCGCCGGCGGGGTCAAGATGGTCAAGCACGGCAACCGCTCCGTATCCTCCAAGTCGGGCTCCGCGGACGTCCTTGAGGCCCTCGGCATCCCGCTTGATCTCGATCCGGACCGCGCGGTCCGCCAACTCGAGGCCTCGAATTTCACGTTCCTCTTTGCCCCCGCGTACAACCCGGCGGTTGCCCACGTGCAACCGGTTCGCAAGGGCCTTGGCGTCTCCACTCTCTTCAACACCATGGGCCCGCTGCTCAGCCCAGGCCACCCGGAGTTCCAGATCATGGGCATCGCCAACCCCGAACAGGGTCAGCTCATTGCTGAGGTGTTCAAGGATCTTGGCCGCACGCGCGCGCTCGTCGTCCACGGCGCCGGCACCGATGAGATCGCTGTCCACGGCACCACCCAGGTCTGGGAGCTTCGCGACGGCACCATAACCCACTACGAACTCACCCCTGAGGACCTCGGCATTTCCCGCCACGAGCTAGCTGACCTCGCCGGCGGCAACGGCAAGGAAAACGCCGAGGCCCTGCGCGCCGTCTTCGCCGGCACCGGCAAGCCCGCCCACCACGATGCGATCGCCGCGACCACCGGCGCGATGTTCTACCTCAATGGCACGACCGACTCCATCCAAGAGGGCGTCGCGCATGCCGACCAGCTCATCAAGGATGGCACCGTGGCCGCATGGCTGAAGAAGCACGAGGAGGCGAACTATGGCTCTGCCGACCGTGCTTGAGGGGATCGTCGCCAAGCGCCGCACGCATCTGCCCGCAATCCGTGAGCGCCTGGCGCACGTTGATTTAGCTGCCCTCCCGCGCTCGGAGCGCTCCTTCTACGATGCGCTCCGCGGCACCAACCGCTTCATCATGGAGTGCAAGTCTGCCTCTCCGTCGCTGGGGCTGATTCGTGAACACTACGAGCCCGGGGCCATCGCACGGGTGTACTCGCGCTACGCTTCGGCCATTTCGGTGCTGTGCGAGCCGGATCGTTTTGGTGGCGACTACGACCACTTGCAGACCGTGGCTCTATCCACGCACCTGCCAGTGCTGTGCAAGGACTTCATCGTTGACCCCATTCAGGTCTACGCCGCTCGCTATTTTGGCGCCGACGCCATTCTGCTCATGATGTCGATCGTCGATGACGACACCTACGCGGAACTCAAGCAGCTGGCGGATTCCCTTGGGCTCGATGTCCTCACCGAGGCCATTACCGAGGAGGAGGTCGCCCGCGCCACTGCCTTTGGCATCGACGTGATCGGAATTAACAACCGAAACCTCCACGACCTCAGCATCGATCTCACTCGCTCCGAGCGCCTTTCGCACCACGTTCCCTCTGGCAAGGTCATCGTCTCCGAGTCGGGCATCCGCGACAACCAGACCGTTCGACGTCTGGGCTCTCATGCCAATGCCTTCCTCGTTGGCTCCCAGCTCACCGGCACGCCCGATATCGACCGGGCCGCACGTGAGCTAGTCTATGGCCAAAACAAGGTCTGCGGCCTCACGACGTGGTCAGCGGCCCAGGCCGCCCGTGCCGCCGGTGCCGTCTACGGAGGATTCATCTTCGAGGAGGCGTCCCCGCGCAATGTTTCACGTGAAACCGCGCTCGACATCATCGCCCACGAACCCGACCTCAACTACGTCGCGGTCTCTCGCCGCACCTCCGGCTGGGAGGAGCTTGCCTTCGACGACATCGCCGCCCTACAACTCCACGCGCCTTACCAAGGAAGCACCAAGGCTGAGCTCGAACTCATTGAGTCAGTGCGCGCCGTGGCGGGGGAGCGACAGGTCTGGCGCGCCATCGACATGACGGCGCCCCATGGCCCCGCCCTTGCCTCCGCGCTTGCCGACGCCGCCGACAAACTCATCCTCGACTCCGGCGCCGGCGGCACCGGCACATCCTTCGATTGGACGACAGTTCCGGACAGCGTCAAAGACAAGGCACTACTCGCTGGCGGCCTCAGTCCCGACAACCTACCGGATGCTCTCCGCGTCGGTACCGTTGGCCTCGACATCAATTCAGGCGTAGAGGTTAACGGCAGGAAGGACACGGCGCTCATCGCCAAGGCCTTCGACACGATTCGTCACTTTACGTATTAACCCCCACCCCAAGCTTTGCTCCAAGCCCTAGCTAAAAGGAACACTATGACCAACCAACAGGACACCAGGGAGACCCTCCTACCCGCTTATTTCGGGGAGTTTGGCGGACAATTCGTTCCCGAATCCCTCATTCCGGCACTCGACCAATTAGAGAAGGCCTTCGTCGATGCCCAGAACGATCCCACCTTCCGCGAAGAACTGGCCGGCTACCTTCGCGACTACCTCGGCCGTCCAACCCCCTTGACCGAAGCAACAAAACTCGGCGGCAAGGCACGAATCTTCCTCAAGAGGGAAGACCTCGTCCACGGCGGTGCCCACAAGACCAACCAGGTGATCGGCCAGGCGCTCCTGGCCAAGCGGATGGGGAAGACCCGCATCATCGCCGAGACCGGCGCCGGACAGCATGGCACGGCGACCGCCCTCGCCTGTGCTCTGCTGGACCTCGACTGCGTGATCTACATGGGCGCGAAGGACGTCGAGAGGCAGCAGCCCAACGTCTACCGAATGGAGCTGATGGGCGCGAAGGTTGTTCCGGTTGATTCCGGTTCCGGCACGCTCAAGGATGCCGTCAACGAAGCTCTCCGTGACTGGACCGCCACCTTCCACGAATCTCACTACCTCCTCGGCACAGCGGCTGGTCCGCATCCTTTCCCAACGATCGTTCGCGAGTTCCACAAGGTGATTTCCGAAGAGGCCAAGGCCCAGATGATCGAGCGCACCGGCGGTTTGCCGGATCTCGTCGTCGCGTGCGTCGGCGGCGGCTCGAACGCCATTGGTATGTTCGCTGACTTCATCGATGAGGAATCCGTCGAACTCGTTGGAGCGGAACCCGGGGGAGAGGGACTCGATTCCGGACACCACGGCGCGACCATCAACAACGGCACCATCGGCATCCTCCACGGCGCCCGCTCATATCTCATGCGCAATGCCGACGGCCAGGTTGAGGAATCCTATTCCATCTCCGCTGGCCTCGACTACCCGGGCGTCGGTCCACAGCACGCACACCTCGCTCAGACGGGGCGCGCAACCTACGTCGGCATCACCGACGCCGAAGCTCTCGAAGCCTTCCAGCTCCTCAGCCGCCGCGAGGGCATCATCCCCGCCCTCGAGTCCTCGCACGCATTGGCCTATGCCCTCAAGCGCAAGGATGAAGACATCACCATTCTCGTTTCCCTGTCTGGGCGTGGCGACAAGGACATCGACCACGTCCGCCGAACCCTTAGCGAGCACCCCGAACTCAAGATCACGGAGGACAAGTAATGAGCCGTTACGAGAAACTCTTCTCCACCCTCGCCGCACGCGGTGAAGGCGCTTTCGTTCCTTTCATCATGCTCAGCGATCCCGATCCCGAGACCGCCCTCACCATCGTCCGCGCGGCTGTCGCCGGTGGCGCCGACGCTCTCGAGCTAGGTGTCCCGTTCTCGGATCCTGTCGCCGACGGTCCCACGATCCAGGCCTCCCACATTCGCGCGCTCGCCGGCGGTGCAACGGTGGATTCCGCTATCGAGCAGATCCGTCAGATCCGCAGTGAATTCCCGGACCTGCCCATCGGCATGCTTATCTACGGCAACGTGCCCTTCACCCGCGGGCTAGAGACCTTCTATTCCGAGTTTCACGAGGCCGGCGCCGATAGCATCCTGCTTCCCGATATCCCTGTTCGCGAAGGCGCCCCCTTCGTCGCCGCAGCCGACAAAGCAGGAATCGATCCTATTTTCATCGCACCAGCACAAGCCTCCGAGAAAACCCTCGAGGGCGTAGCGAAGTATTCCAAGGGCTATATCTACGCGATTTCCCGCGACGGTGTTACCGGCACCGAGAAGGAGTCGGAGACCCGCGGGCTCGCTGACGTAGTGGGAAACGTGAAACGTTTCGGAGGTGCACCGATTCTCCTTGGCTTTGGAATCTCCACCCCGCAACACGTTGCCGACGCCATTGCTGCCGGCGCTGCGGGAGCAATCACCGGTTCCGCTCTGGCCAATGTCGTTGATGCCCACCTCGACGATGACAACCGCCCGAACGACACTCTCGCCGCTGCGGTCACCGACTTCGTCTCCACCATGAAGGCAGCCACCAGGCAGAAGCAGTCCTAGCTAAGTTCAAATCACAACGGCCTCTTTCCGTCAAAATCCGCGCCTACGCGCGGCAGGGCGGAAGGGGGCCGTTTCACGTGAAACGCTTCCCTAGAAGGGAATCTCCTCTCCGCCATTCGTGTAGCGATCTGTCGGATCAGTCATGTCGAATACTTCGACCATGGTTCCGTTATCCATTTCCACCTTCAGAGCCTGCGCGGCTTCGTGCATCTTGCGACGGTGAGCAACGACGTCTTCCGCAATGGTCCGGGCCCACACCTTCGAGGCTGGTGCCAATGGGCCGGTCGCTTCCGTGACCGCCCAGGTTCCGTCCTCGTACAGCCACACGACATCGCCGGTTACGGGATCCAGGATGTAAAAGGCCCGCCCGTCGGTCTTCATATTGTGATGGTGCTGGCACAGGGCCACCATGTTATCCGGATGCGTCGGGCCTCCATCCGCGTAGTTAATCCGGTGATCCAACTGGCAGGCCCATGCAGGACGATTACAACCAGGTGCCCGGCACGTACCGTCGCGGCCCTCGACATACTTTCGCGTGAATTCTGAAGGCTGATAGCCCTGACAAGCTTCCGGGGCAGTGGTGAAATCGCGCCTCACGGTCTTCGAAGCCGGAACGCCCTCGCCGTTCCACCCATGTCCTTGGACATAGACCGGCGCACCCTCGACGTCTTTTGCCTTGTATTCGTGGACGACGACCTTACCCGCCTCTGGCTCGATCTTGCCGGTAATGAGCAGTACCAGCGCATCGGCCATGGAGACGCCATGTTCCTTTGCTGCCAACTTGATGGTTTCGTGGATGACGACACCCACGTTGCTATCCACTTCTAGCTCGATTAACCCACGTTCCCCGCGGGTGAGAAGAGAGTAGCGATTCTTCTTGCGCTTGTCACGGAAGGATACGGAGTCATCGAGCACCTTGCAGATGTCTCGAACCTTGCGCCGTATCTTCTCTACTGAGGGAAAGACTTGATTCGGCTTGGTCGGCGTTAACCAGACGGATAGCTTCTCATCCACTTCCGCTATAACAGCCGCCGTCGGATTGCCAAGCTTTGCCATCACCTGATCGATAGCAACTAGCATCTGCATGTCCAGTAAACAGTCCGCCTTCTGCAGGGCACGCAGCTTCGGCATTTCATCAAGACGGATCAGCGCCATGACATTGCGCGCAACGTGAGCCGGAGATTTTCCGGTCTTTTGCCCGATGCGCATAAAGGCGGTATCGGAGTCCTCATCGAGTGGTGGTTGGACGCCTGACCAGAATTCGTACTCGATTCTGCGCATGAGCTGACCAGCCATGCATTCAGGATCACGCGGATTTGAGTGGGAAAAGTATGCAGTGGGAAGTGACGTAGATGATTGTGCTGTGGTTGCCATGGGTAGCTGCACCCCTAAATTTGCGGAACAATTCGTTCCCCCACACCCAGCTATAGAATACCTGTTCTAACAATAAAGCGCAAGCCCTCTCCCAAGAAAATGGGGCTTAGGCCCGAACCGCCACGGCCAGAACCGCAGTCTACGCATCGGGCCACTAGCCCCCTACACGGCTGCGCACACTCTCCGAAATTAGGGCAAGAAAAATCCCCCTTCGCCCAACTATCCATCGCGGGTATCATGTCGGAAAAGGGGGAGTAGAAGCTTCAGGGTTTCACGTGAAACTTAGGCCTTGCTGAGCTCTTCGTCAGCAGCCTCGGCATCTGCCTCGGCCTCTAGGCCCTCAATCTTATCGCGCGCGAAGCGGTCGACGATCATGGCGATGGCGCCGTCCCCTGTAACGTTTGCGGCGGTACCCACGGAGTCAATAGCGATGTAGGCGGCAATCATCAATGCGACCATCGAGTTATCAAAGCCCATATTCGCTTGCAGAAGTCCGACCGCGACCATCACCGCGCCACCCGGAACGCCAGGAGCAGCGACCATCATGATGCCCAACAGCAAGATGAAGCCAAGGGCCTTCCCAAGGTCAGCTTCCATACCATCAGCCATGTACACGATCGCGAAAGCGTACAGGGTGAGCTTGATCATCGAACCAGAAAGGTGAATCGTCGCGCAAAGCGGAATCACGAAACCTGCCACCGGCTTGGAGATTCCATTCTTCAGTGCGGCGTCGAGAGTGACCGGAATAGTAGCCGCAGAGGAAGACGTACCCAACGCAGTAAAGTACGCCGGAGCCATGTTCTTCAGTGCAGAGAATGGATTCTTGGCCGCAATCGCGCCAGCGATAATGTACTGCAGCACCAGGTAGACCAAGGTCATCACAACCGCGAGCAGAAGCACCTTAGTGAAGGCGATCAGCACGGTACCGATATTTCCATTCATACCCAAGGAGAGGAACATACCGAAGATGTAGATCGGCAGAAGGGGGATCACGAAACCCCAAATGACCTTGATAACGACGTTCTCAAATTCCTTCGTAAGTGTGTAAAGATTGTCCGACTTCACAGTCGTCATGGCTACGCCGATACAGAAGGACAGCAGCAGCGCCGTCATCACTTCGAAAGGCGCTGGCATCTCAACCGTAAAGTACGGCTCGAGAGCTCCCGCATCGATGTCAGAAACCTCGGTATTGAGCGTTTGTCCGGCCAGCAAAGTGGGGTAGAGGACCTGGGTCAAGCCGTATGCGATAAGCCCTGCCACGATAGTCGAGCCGTAGGCAATTCCCGCAGTAATGCCCAACCACTTACCGGCACCACGCCCAAGGCCTGCGATTGCCGGGGCCACGAGCGCAAGGATAAGGACTGGAATGAAGAAGCCGAGGAAGTTTGAAAACAGGCCGTTATAGGTTGCGAAAGCCCTGCCAAACCATTCCGGGGCAAACTGGCTAACGATGATGCCCAAGACTATCGCGACGATAATCTTGAACAACAGAGAGTCGAGAACACTCTTAAATGTCATGATTGAATCTTTTCTATGGTTGCTACCACGCTGATCAGTTCGCTCGATAATAAAGTCTTTAATATCTACCAAGCGACACGAAATGTATATTACAGCAGCATGCGAATAAATTGAACTGACTTTCTCCCTAACTACGGGGCGGGATAGACTATGGGCATGCTCGTAGTCGGAATCATCTTCCTCATCGTGGCCGCCATCTTTATCGTCGTCGGCGGCCTAGCCTCGCTCCGGAAGCTCCCGGGTAATAGCGTCGTCGGTTTGCGCCTCGCGGAGATCCGCAAGACTAAGGAAGCTTGGGATAATGCCCACGCCGTTGCAGGACCGTTCTGGTTCCTCGCCGGCGTCGCTTTAGTGTTTGGCGGAATCATCGCGCTGCGGGCCGAGGGTTGGATGTGGTTGATCCCAGCACTCACGTTCGTCGTAGCTGTTCTCGCACTCTCGGTCGGTTCCAATATGGGCGCCCGCGCGGCGTATCTCTGGGATCAAGCCCACAAAGAGGATGAGGGTTGCGGTGAATCCTGCAACTGTGGCGACGGTGGGTGCGGGGGAGAGGCACCGACTGTCGACGTCTCCGCGGCCCGTGCTGCCGCAAAACGTGCCGATAACAGCAATCCTCGCTAGCAATCAATAACGTACAGTGACGTTATTATAGTGACATCTTGATTGCTCGCGTTTCGTCACTAACATTATTATTCCAAAGGCCATTCCAATGGTGGGCGATACTCACCATTGGAATGGCCCTTTGTGTGCAGACCCCAGTCTGAAAGATGACTGGGAACTCGACGCCAACTTCGTGGGAAGCCGGCATCGTCTCGTGACAACCTTTAACCTACGGCGCACTATGGATGGCATGAAGAAAAGCGTTAACACCCGAGCAATCCGAATCATCGCCGCAGCCGCACTCAGCATTAGCGTTCTGGGCGCTGGGGCAACCTATGCCTTCACGAATGATTCACGGGGCGGACGACACGTAGCTTCGCCAGGGACCATCTATAGCGATGTCGGTACATCGTACGGATCCTACGATTTCAGCGGCAGTAGGGAAGAAGAGTTACCTGTGTGGGATGGCAAACTCAGTTAAGAACGCTATACCTCACACTATGGAACACGCCGATCAGATAGAGTAAGCACCATGACTACGTGTTCCCGCCGCCTCTTCCTCCTCGGTACTGCCACCACCTTCGCTGGTGCCTATCTCGCCGCCTGCGGCAAAGAACCTACCGCCGAAATAGCCGCGACGGATATACCCGTTGGATCAGCCATCATCGTGGACAAAGTGATCTTTGCTCAACCCACGGAAGGGGAGTTCAAAGCTTACTCCCAAACCTGCCCGCACCAGGGATCCCTCATTACAAAAATCGAGGGCATGACCGCCACCTGCACCAGCCACTATTCCAGCTTTGACCTCGGCACCGGCGAAGTGACCGGCGGTCCCAGCGCCAAACCGCTCACGGAGTACGGCGTGGAGAATGACGGGGGAACGGTACGCAACGTCACCGCCTAACGCACGGTCGAAGCTTCGGGCCGCTTCGCTCAAACCGATGTTTCACGTGAAACGGTGGGGGTGCGTCTACACTCTGTTATATGCTTGAGCGCCTCAAAAGACTCGATCCCCTCATTGTCCTCATCCTCTGCGCCGTTGCGGTCGCCATCGTTCTTCCCGCGCGAGGCAGCTTTGCGGATACCTTCGACGTCCTCACGAACATCGCAATTGCCGTCCTCTTCTTTCTCTACGGAGCCCGGCTGTCGACGCGCGAGGCAATCAACGGCGTCAAGCATTGGAAACTCCATCTGACCATTTTGGTCTTTACCTTCGTGGTGTATCCGATCATCGGTCTCGCACTCCGTCCACTCACGGCTTTCATCCCAACCGATCTATACCTGGGCATTCTTTACCTCACCCTAGTTCCATCAACGGTCCAGTCATCGGTAGCCTTCACGTCCATCGCGCGCGGCAACGTTCCTGGAGCGATCGTCTCCGCATCAGTGTCTAACCTCGCCGGCGTTGTCCTCACACCGTTACTCGTCATGACCCTCATGGGGGCCGGCGACGGCATCCACATCGATAGCTCCGTCTTCCTCGAGATTTCCGTGCTTCTGCTTCTGCCTTTCATGCTCGGCCAACTCACCAGAAAATGGGTAGGAAAAGTCGCAGCCAGCAAAGCCACCAAAGTGGTGGATCGCGGCTCCATCGCGATGGTGGTGTATGCCGCCTTTTCGAAGGGAATGGTGGACGGGATATGGGCGTCAATTAGCGTCTGGCAGATTCTGTTCCAGATTGTGTTCTCAACTGCATTCGTCTTCTTCATGCTCTGGCTGACCAAAGTGGTGAGCAGAAAGCTGGGCTTCGACAGGGAGGACACCATCGCCATCCAGTTCTGCGGTTCGAAAAAGTCCCTCGCCACGGGTCTGCCCATGGCCTCGGTGATCTTCGCCTCTGGTGGCACGTCTTTGGGGCTCCTTATCCTCCCGCTCATGATCTACCACCAGGTGCAATTGATGATCTGCGCGTCTATGGCGGCTCGCTATTCGCGGGTAGAGTGAGACCACATGAAAAAGCTTTACGTTCGCACCACCATGACTGTCCCGGAGGTCGGCACCGCCATCCACATCGCGGAACTCGAGGAAATCAGCAACGAGGCTTGCTCCATGTTGCGTATGATTGCCCTCGCGCCGAATGACGCCATCGTCGGCGCCGCAACGCCGACCGCCTCGGTGGGTGACGCCAACATCCCACAGCAAGTGGTGCCGCACCCTGACACCTACGACACGTTCCCCGACATCGACGCCGAGCTTATCGACGCCTTCCAGTTCCACTCCCTGTGGACCGAGGCCATCGCGCTATTCGGCGACTTTTAGAGCACCCGCGCTACAGTACGAGATTCACCAGCACCATGTAGAAGGCCGTCCCGCCGAAGATGGAAAGACCGGAATTGCGGCGCCAAAGGTGCAACGCGGCGGTCACAGCGGCGGCTACGAAGGGAGCAACAATGCTTCCCGTATCGCGGGCTTGACCGAATAAGGTATAGACCACCAGAACTGTCATCACGCCGACCGGCATGGTGAACCCGAGCATGCTGATGAACTGGCTACCCTTCAGGGCCTTCACGAAGGCGAAGGGAAGCCAACGCAGCACGACGGTCACAATCCCGACGGGGATCAGCACGGCGAAGATGCTGGCTAGGGTTACTCCGGCTGGCATGACGCCTCCCTCCGCAGAATCAGTGCGCTATCGACGCGAGGGGAGAGGTAGCGCACCACGAGCAACACAAAGTAGGCGGACAGCGCCACCATAAGAAGCTGACCAGGAAACAAGAAGCCCGCGAGAATCCCGAGCACCGCGGCAGACAGCGGAAGCGAGTAGTCCTTGTTGTTCTGGAAGGAATCGATGGCAAGGACGATGAACAGCGCGACGAGGGCGAACTCCAGTCCCTTCACAGAGGGCGGGATTGCCTGACCGGCCACCGCGCCAATGATGCCGGAACCGACCCACAGCACTTGGCAGTAAAACTGCACCGTGAAGACGAAGGCGCCGCTTGGGCGAGAGTCTCGGGGAAAGGCGGAGAGGACGGCATAGGATTCGTCGGTAAGCGCGTAGGTGGAATAGGCGCGGCCGAGGGGACTAGAAATCTGATCACGCGGGAAGGTCAATCCATAAAAAATGTGGCGGAAATTGACCATGAAACCAGTGAGCGCAGCCACGGCGGGCGTCACGCCGCCGGTCACCATGGAAATAGCAAGAAACTCCATCGAGCCAGCGTAAATAACGATGGAAAAGATAGGGGTCCACCACCAGTCGAAGCCGGTCTGAACCATGAGCACGCCGAAGGCGAGGCCCAGCGGCACCACCCCCACGGCGATAGGGATGCAAGTCCGTATAGCCTTGATGATCTCCGCGCGCATGGCAGAGATGTTAGCGCAGGGAGAGGCGAAGAGCTCTAATTATCTTCATCGATGTAGCGCGGGAAGGTCGCAAACAGCGGCAAGGGCATGGCTTGGCGACGCATCACGTCCGACCACGTATCGGTCGAGCCTGAGGAGACCACGTCCTGGGGCAGGGCGGGGGCCACGTACCACTCGCCGCGGTCAATTTCCTCATCCAGCTCGCCCGGGCCCCACTCAAAGAAACCGGCGAAGAAACGCATGCCCTCCACCAGATCGGTGACGTCCTCCGGGCTCACGCGCAGATCGACGAGCGCCACGCGCGGGGCGAGGCGATTCAGCGAAGGCTCTTTCTCAATGTCCACGCCCTGGCGGGTCAGCGCCACACCGATGGCCGCTTGCTGGTTGTGCGGGCCGCCGATGTAGAGGGCCTGCGGCTTGGCCGCTACGGGTACCCACTCCGGCATGACGTTGAAGAGGGCGACCTCGGAGCGGTTGGTTAGATCCACGCCATACGTACGCCCGGCGTGCTGCTCCGTGATCAGAATGACGGAACGGTTGTAGTGGGGCGTGAGAGTGTCGGGCGCCGCCACAAGGAGCTGGCCAGGGGCGGGATCGTTGCGCTCGAGGGCGTTGAAAAGTCTGTCTGCGTACATCCCTATCTAGAATTCCACCACTCGCGCAGCTTCGCAATAGCAACCTCGCGCTCCAGCGGGCCTTCTTCCAGGCGCAGCTCCTTGAGATAAGACCAGGCCTTGCCTACCTCGGGGCCGGGCTCAAGGCCGAGGATCTCCATGATCTCATTGCCGTCGAGGTCGGGACGTACGCGAGCGAGATCCTCCTTGGCGGCGATATCCGCGATGCGCTCCTCCAACTGATCGTAGGTGCGCTGCAGGCGGCGGGCCTTGCGTTCGTTGCGGGTGGTGCAGTCAGCGCGAACGAGCTTGTGCAGGCGCGGAAGGAGATCGCCGGCATCGGTGACGTAGCGGCGCACAGCGGAATCGGTCCACTGGCCATCCCCGAATCCATGAAAGCGCATGTGGAGGTAGACCAGCTGGCCGATGTCCTCGGTCGTGGCCTTGGGGAACTTCAACTTGCGCAGGCGCTTACGGGTGAGCTTCGCGCCCACCACCTCGTGGTGGTGGAAGCTCACCTTGCCGTCGGTGGTATCGCGGGTATCCGGCTTGCCAATGTCATGGAGCAGGGCGGCCCACCGAAGAATGAGATCGGGACCGTCTTCCTCCTGCTCCATGGCTTGGCGCAGTACGGTCAGCGAGTGCGCGTACACGTCCTTGTGCTGCGCGTGCTCGTCGGGAGCCATGCGCAACGCCGGGATCTCCGGAAAAACATAATCAGCAATCCCGGAGTCAACGAGCAGGTCAATACCCTTCCACGGCGCGACACCGCAGATGAGCTTGTTGAGCTCCACCTGCACGCGCTCCACGGTGATGCGCTGGATTTCGCCCGCCATGTTGGTCATGGCATCGCGCACGCGCTGGGCGACGTCAAACTCCAACTGCGCCGCAAAACGCGCAGCACGGAGCATGCGGAGAGGATCATCGTGGAAGGAAATCTCCGGCGCATCCGGGGTATCGAGGATGCGATTCGCCAAGTCCTCGAGACCGCCCATCGGATCGTGGAATTCGCGGGTGCCGTCGGGCCGCAGCTCGATGGCCATGGCGTTGACCTTGAAATCGCGGCGCACGAGATCGCCCTCGAGGGTATCGCCGTACATGACCTCGGGGTTGCGGGACTGCCCGTCATAGCTATCTGAGCGGAACGTAGTGATCTCGATCTGCTGGCCCTTATAGGCCGCCGAGACCGTGCCGAAGTCAATGCCGGTATCCCACACCGTCTCCGCCCACTCCTCAAGAATGGAATAGACCACGTCGGGCCGGGCCGGAGTGGTGAAGTCGAGGTCGTTGCCCAGGCGGCCGAGCAGCGCGTCGCGGACGGAGCCGCCGACGAGGTAGAGGGGGGCGTCGTGAAGCGCAAAGCGTTCCACCAGGCCGCTTAAGAGGCCACTGAGCCGGGCGACGGTGGCGTCCGCGCGGGCGAGAACGCCGATTAGCTGAGTGTCCTGAAAATTCACGGATCGAAGTCTACTACGATTAGCAGGGATGACTAAGAACACGCCAGGGTCCAAGCGCCGCCGCCGGCGGGGCGCGGGCCACCGGAACCACCGCACGGGACGCCCCCAGCGCACGTCCACCAACCGCATGACCACGCGGGATGAGACGTCCGCGGGCGGACTCGTCGTGTCCGGATTGGCGGAGGCCGTCGACGAGGACGGCAACGTAGACCTCTCACAGATCTATGTGGCGCTCATCGGCAGGTTGGACCGCCGCGGGCGCCTGCTGTGGTCCATGCCGAAGGGACATGTGGAAAACGGCGAGGCTAAGGAGCTGACCGCCGAGCGCGAGGTCTGGGAGGAGACCGGCATCCACGGCGAGGTCTTCGCGGACCTGGGCATGATTGATTATTGGTTCGTCTCCGATGGCGTGCGCATTCACAAGACCGTGCACCATCACCTGCTGCGTTTTGTCGATGGCATCATGAACGACGAGGACCCGGAGGTCACGGAGGTGTCCTGGATCCCGGTCTCCGAGCTCATCGAGCACCTGGCCTATGCCGACGAGCGCAAGCTGGCGCGCATCGCCCACGACCTTCTTCCGGATCTCGCGCGAAAGGAAGCTGCCGAAGGAAAGGCGACCCCGCGGTGAGCTGGCGCGCAGCGGCGGCCATCGCGGCCTTGGCGGTGGGCTGCACCGTCCCCGTGGCCCAGGCGGAAACCCTCGATACTGGGATCACCGACTCCCACTACTGGCTCGGCTCCCGCGGACCTGATGAGCTGGAGCTGAGCCTGCTCAGCGCGAGCGAGGCGCGGGTAGGGGAGACGCTGGAGCTGCAGCTGCGCATCCACAACCCAACCGAGAGCGCCGTTGATGATCTTCAGATCACCTCCCGCCGCAGCACTGCCGTGACCTCCACTACGCAGGCCCGCCAAGAGCTGGCCGCAGGATCCTTTCCTTATTATGGGGCCTCGCTCGGCGCAGGGACGCTCCAACCGGGGGAGAGCCGCGACGTCACCGTCAAGGTGCCCACCGCTCTGGGGGAGGACTCGACCCTGGCCATCACGGAGCCCGGCGCGTACCCGCTCCTGTTTACCTTGACCGGCACCCGCGACGGCCAAGCGGCCAGTTTCGCGGAGGAGCGGACGATCCTGGATTTCCAAGGAGAAGAGCCGGATGCCGAAGAGGAGGGCGAGCATTCCTTTTCCCTGGTCTATCCCATCACCGCCCAAGTGGACGTGGTTCCAGGTGATACCGGCGGCGAGGAGCTCATCTTAGAAAGCGAGCAGCTGGCAGAGCAGCTCTCGCCGGGCGGGCGCCTCGATCAGCTGCTCGATGCCTACCTGAAGCATGATCTGCACGGCTCCGGCTGCGTGGCCTTGGACCCCGCGCTTGTCGACGCCGCCGACCGCATGTCCGCCGGCTACACCGTCAACGAGACCCGCCCATCTATCGCCAAACGCCCCACCCGCCTGCGCGACTCCTGGTTCACCCAGTCCGATTCCGATCGCGGTGAACCGGGCGCGGGTGCCCAAGACGCCGCCGCGTGGCTAGAGAAGCTCAAGAAGGTGGACTGCCGCATGCTCATGCCATGGGCCAACGCGGATACCGACGCTGTGGCCAAAGTGGGCAATGAGTGGCTCACGCACGAGGCCTTCGAGCAGGGCGCGGCGACCGTCGAGCGCGTTCTCGATGCACCGCTCAGCACCAAGCTGACCGCGCCGGCTTCCGGAACGAGCGAACATGCAGTACCCGTCCCGCTGTTGGTGGCCGATAATTCCGAGTGGGCGGGTGAGGCCGCCACCTTTGATGCCTCCCTCGGCGCGCTGTTGGCCCAGACCGGTTCGAAGCCGCAGACCACCGGGTACTCCAACCCGGAGCTGCGCTATGACTTTTCCATGGATTCCGAGCAGGCGCGGGCGCTGACGGCGGGAGCGTCGATAAGCGTGGCGTCTGCGCAAGAGGAGACCGTGGCCAAGCTGCCGAATTACCAAGACCCTGCCGCCGCGCGCGCGGTGATGGAGACCGCGCAGAGGCTCCTCGATTCTGGGCGCCTGCAGCCGCGCCCCGTCACCGCGCTAGACGTGGGGGAGGGCAGCGGTACTCCCGGCAGCCCCTACCCGGATCCCGCGGCCTTTCACGACGCCGAAATCACGCAGGTGACACAGCAAGCGCGCTATACCGACGAACTGATGTCCATCATGGTCAACGATCCGGGCATCGCCATGACGCGCTACGACTTCACGGCACCCCTGCGCCGCGATCTGCTCACGGCGCTGAGCGCTACCGACCGCTCCAGCCTGCATGGCTTTACGCCCTCGGTGAAGCAGAGCCGCACGCGGCTGGAGAAGAACGCGGATATGCTGCGTGAGCTCCGCGCCTCCGTCTCCCTCATCCCGCCGGGCAACGTCTACACCCGTGTTTCGGAGTCATCGCCGCTGCTCATCGTGGCGGAGAATGGCCTACCGCTGCCTGTCGACGCCCACCTAGCCTACGACGCCCCCGAGGGCGCCACCTTGAACACGCAGGACTTGATTCACATTCCGGCCAAGGGATCCATTACCGTGTCCATGACCGCTGACCTGCCCAGCAACGCTGACCAGATGTCGCTGCGCCTGTGGCTAGCAACACCATCTGAGCACCTCATTTCGGATCCCATCGATATTACGGTGCAGACGCGTGCCGGTATCGTTAGCGTCTATGGAGTCGGCGCAATCGCCGCGCTCGCCCTCGTCCTTGCCGCACTGTTCCGGCTGGGTAAGAGGAAGAAAAAGAAGTCTCACGGATAGTTTTCTCAATGACACATGAACCTAAGTCCGGTGCCCGTCGACGCATTATCACGCCCTCGCCGCCGGCACCGGTCCCGGAAAAGCGCGCGCCGAGCGGCGTCGTTGCTGTCGATGACGAACTCGAGGACCGTTCGGGGCTGAAAGGCTCGGCCGCCTCCGCCCCGAGTGAGTCCCCCGGCGAAGAGAACTCCGACCGCGCCGTTGTGCGCGCCACCGGTTCGATGGCCATCGCGACGATGATCTCCCGCATCACGGGTTTCATCCGCAACGTGCTCATTGGCTCTTCGCTGGGCCCGGCCATTTCTTCCGCTTTCACCACTGCGAACCAGCTGCCCAACCTCATCACGGAGATCGTGCTGGGCGCGGTGCTCACCTCGCTCGTCGTGCCCGTGCTCGTGCGCGCGGAGAAGGAAGACTCCGACCGCGGCGAGGCCTTCGTCCGCCGCCTCTTCACGCTGGCCTTCTCCCTGCTGGCGACGATCACGGTGCTCTCCTGCATCTTTGCCCCGCAGCTCACGCGCATGATGTTGCCGGAGGACGGCAAGGTCAACGCCGTGCAGGCCACCTCCTTTGCCTATTTGCTGCTGCCGCAGATCTTCTTCTACGGGCTCTTCGCGCTCTTCCAAGCGGTGCTCAACACCAAGAACATCTTCGGGCCGGGTGCGTGGGCGCCGGTGGTCAATAACATCATCTCGATCTCGGTGCTCGTGGCCTATCAGCTGGTGCCGGGCAGCCTACATCCCAATGCGCCCTCGCCGATCACGGACGGGCACGTGCTGCTCTTGGCGCTCGGCACCACGGCGGGCGTGGTGGTGCAATGCCTCATCTTGTTCCCGTACCTCAAGAAGGCAGGCATCAACCTCAAGCCGCTCTGGGGCCTAGATGACCGGCTCAAACAGTTCGGTGGCATGGCGTTGGCCATTGTGGCCTACGTAGCCATTTCCCAGCTGGGCTATGTCATCACCTCCCGCGTGGCGGCGCATGCCGATAAAGGCGCGCCCTTTACCTACCAACAGGCCTGGCTGCTTCTGCAGGTGCCCTACGGCGTCATTGGTGTCACCCTGCTGACCGCGATTATGCCGCGACTGTCCCGCAACGCCGCGGACGGTGACGTCAAGGCCGTGGTTCGGGATCTCACGCTCGGCACGAAGCTGACGTTTATCGCGCTGATCCCCATCGTCATCTTCATGACGGGCTTCGGCATCCCGATTGCCCGCGGCCTCTTCCAGTACGGCGCCTTCGACGCGGATGCGGCCGAGTTGCTCGGCCTCACGCTGAGCTTCTCCGCTTTTACCCTGATCCCCTATGCCTTGGTGCTGCTACACCTGCGCGTGTTCTACGCGCGTGAGGAAGCGTGGACCCCCACCTTCATCATCGCCGGCATCACGCTGACCAAGGTGGTGCTTTCCTTGCTGGCCCCGCACGTGGCGGACTCCCCGGAGCGCGTGGTCATCCTGCTGGGTACGGCCAACGGCTTCGGCTTCGTGGCTGGCGCAGTCATCGGCGGCTTCCTGCTCAAGCGCAAGCTGGGCAGCCTTGGCGGCCGCGCGGTCATCGCCACCACCGTGTGGTCGGTGCTGGCCTCCATCGTGGGCCTGGTCGTTGCTTACGCCTTCAACTACGGCATCAACTTCGTGCTCCCGGCCGAGGTTCCGCCGTTTGTGTACCTACTCAAGCTGGCCGTCGTGGGCCTGGTCTTCGTGATCGTGACCGGCATCGTGCTCTCGCGTTCGGGCCTACCGGAAGTCATCAACCTTGGCCGCCAGCTGCAGCGCATCCCCGGCATGTCCCGCATCATCAAGATCGAGCATGCCGAGGCCATCGAGGTCGAAGCCCCGGAGCAGCTGGAGTTCCAGCCCATCTTCAGCGTGGATGCCTTCAACTCCTCGCCGGTACCACCGCCGATGTCCGCCGGTATCGTCCGCGGTCCACGCCTGGTGCCGGGCGCCCCGGTCTCCGATGGCCGCTTCCGTCTCCTCAAGGACTACGGCTCTGCCGCGGGTACCCGCTTCTGGAAGGCCCGCGAGCAGGCCACCGGACGCCTGGTATCGCTGACCTTCGTGGACACCACGGGCGAGGCACCCATGGCTCCGGCCACCCCGGCCGTGGCCGCCCGCCGCTCCGCAGAGGTCTCCCGCGCCACGCGCCGCCTGGCGGAAATGGAGCTGGATGCCGTGGCGGAGAACACCGATATCCTGTCCTACCGCCAGGGCTGCCTCGTCGTGGCGGACTGGGTCGAGGGCACCTCGTTGAAGACGGTGTCGGAAGACAAGGACCTCGATCCGCGCGCCGTGGCCCACGCCTTGGTACCGCTGGTGCGCACCACGGCCGCCGCCCACGCGGCGAACCTCGTGCTGGGTATTGAGAACCGCAACCGCATCCGCATTTCCACCGAGGGCGTTGCCACGCTGGCCTTCCCCGCGGTACTGCACAGCAACGATGAGGAGACGGACCGCTCGGCGCTGGCCTCCGCCATCTCGCTCCTCGTGGAGTCCACCAAGCCCACCCCGGAGGTGCTGCAGGAGATTGCTGCCGATGCCGAAGAGGGCGAGGACTCCGATCTCGAGGACATCGCTCACCGCCTGGCGGCCTTCGCCGGCGATGGCGAAGAGGGCGAGGAAACCCTCCAGGTTCCAGTGGAGGAAACCCCGCGCAAGGAGGACCCGAGCCCCGCACCGGGCTTCGGCGGCCGCGGCTACTCAGGCTCCGGCACCATCGTGCTGGGCGTTCTTGCCACCCTCTTCGTCGTGGCGATGGCCGCGCTGAGCGTCTGGATCCTCTCCCAGGTGGGTAACGAAAAGACTTCCCCGGTGGTGACCAAGAGCGAAGCCTCGACGGAGGCCACGTTCCCCAACGTCCCGCCGGTCTTGTTCAAGGACGTCAAGAGCACGTCCGTTCCGGAGGGCAAGGAGGTCACGGGCGAATGGACCACGAAGGAAGCAGAATCCGGACTTCTGCTCAGCATTGACAAGCCCACGCAGCTGCACGTGCTACCGCTGGAACAGAAGGATTCCATCGGCGCGAAGTACGTGGTCTACGGGGTGGATACCAAGGATTTCGATCCCACGGATCCGGAATCCGGCACGCTCACCGAACTCGCGCACGGCACCCTGACCAGCGCACGCCAGGACATCGAGCTGAAGAAGAAGCCCGTGGCCTTCGACGGCGCCCTCATCCTCTTTACTGACATGCCCAAGTCCGGTTCCGTCACGCTGGAGGAGGCCACCCTGGTGGGCATCCCCACCAACTAACGCACCTCCTCACGCATTTCCCCAGACCTCGATCCCGCAACTCCCTGCTCGCTGACTCAGATGTGCAACGCGCTTGACGACGCCCACCTGCAGGTTTCGGGTTGCAGGTCTGGGGCTTTGTAGTTCTTGCGCTCTCTTCCCTTGACAGATAAGGGGAGGGGCGTATAATTGTTGTTGTCACGTCAACAAACTAGAGAACTGAGGAACCCCCATGACTATCACTGCAGGAACGTACGCACTGGACCCGGCACACACCACCATCGGCTTTGTCGCCCGCCACGCCATGATCACCAAGGTGCGCGGCAATTTCAACGAGTTCGACGGCACCCTGACCGTAGGGGAGAACATTGCTGACTCCGCCGCCACCGCCACGGTGAAGACCGCGTCCATCGACACCAAGAGCGCTGACCGCGATGCCCACGTGAAGGGCGAGGACTTCTTCGACGTTGAGAAGTTCCCAGAGATGACCTTCACCGCGACTAAGTTCGACGTTAACGAGGCAGGCGAGGGCACCGTCACCGGTGACCTCACCATCAAGGGCACCACCAAGTCTGTCGACTTCAAGGTAGACGAGGCCGGCGTCGCCGAGGATCCCTTCGGCAACACTCGCCTGGGCTTCGAGGCCAAGACCTCCATTAACCGCCTCGACTTCGGCATCGACTTCAACGCCCCGCTGAAGACCGGCGGCGTGCTGGTCTCCGAGGAGATCAAGATCGAGCTCGAGGTTTCTGCGATTAAGCAGTAAGCCATAAAGCGCGAAACCTCACCGTAGGAAGTAGTTCTAAGTTGTTGCCCGTAGTGCCCATTTCGGTACTGCGGGCAACAACTTTTTAACAACTAGAGGGACAACAATGGAGTAATAAACAACTCTGAAACAACTCCGGGCGGCTTACCTGTGATACGCACCGCAGTGACGTTTAAGATGTAGCGCATGACTACCGCAAACCTCACCCATGCTGAAGCTTCCGCCCGCAGCGCCGCGCTGCGCCTGAGCACCTACGAGTTGCACCTCGACGTCACGAGCGCACCAACCGACGCCGATTCCTACGAGGTCACCTCACGTATTACATTCACCACCACCGAACCCGAAACCTTCGTGGACTACCTGGGCAAGGCCGTGCACTCAGTGCGCGTCAACGGCGAGGAGGTGGAGAACACCTTCGACGGCGGACGGGTGTACCTGCGCAATCTTCCAGTGGGGGAGGAGCTCACCGTGGAGATCACCGGCTCCTCCTATTACTCCCGCACTGGCCAGGGCCTGCACCGCATGCACGACCAAGCCGATGACACCACGTACCTCTACTCGCACCTCGAGCCTTCCGATGCCCGCCGCATCTTCCCGTGCTTTGACCAGCCGGACCTCAAGGCCAGCTACGAGGTGCACCTCACCGGCCCGGAAGGCTGGCAGCTCTTAAGCAACCAGCCGGAGGTTGGCCGCGAGAAGACCGAGGGCAGGGAAGTAGCGCACTTCGCGCCGACGCCTCTGCTTTCGACGTATTTAACGGCGTTTGCGGCGGGGCCGTACGTCGAGAAGCACAGCACCTGGTCCGCACCCGATGGGTCCTTGGAAGTGGAGCTGCGCGCCTTTGCCCGCGCCTCCATGGTGGAGTACCTGGATGATGAGATCCTGCAGGTCACCGCGCAGGGCATGGACTTCTTCCACAGCAATTACGGCTACCCCTACCCGTGGGGCAAGTACGATTCCATCTTCGTGCCGGAGTACAACCTGGGTGCGATGGAGAACCCCGGCCTGGTGACCTTTACGGAGCATTACCTCTTCCGTTCCGCCGCCACCCGCGCGCAGCATGCCGGGCGCACGAACACCATCCTGCACGAGATGTCGCACATGTGGTTCGGAGACCTAGTCACCCCGCAGTGGTGGGATGACCTGTGGCTCAAGGAGTCCTTCGCGGAGTTCATGGGCGCGGATTCCTCGGTGCATGCCACCGACTACACCGAGGCATGGGTCAACTTCGCAGGCCAGCGCAAGAACTGGGCCTACCTGCAGGATCAGCTGCCCACCACGCACCCGATCAAGGCCGAGATCCCGGACGTGGATGCCGCGCGCCAGAACTTCGACGGCATTACTTATGCCAAGGGAGCGGCGGTGCTCAAGCAGCTGGTGCACTACGTGGGCCGCGAGAACTTCTACGCCGGCGCGCGCGACTACTTCCAGGAGCACGCCTTTGCTGCCGCAACCTTCGAGGACCTGCTCAAGGCGCTGAAGAAGCACACCGACCGCGACCTCGATGCCTGGTCCACCGCCTGGCTGCGCACGTGGGGCCCGGATACGCTGACCCCGGAACTGCACACGGACGGCGACAAGATTCACGAGCTCGCCATCGTGGTCGAGGCCGAAGACACCACGCGCCCGCACCGCCTCAACGTGACGCTATTCGATGACTCCCTGAACAAATACGCCACCCTTGACGTCGATCTGGAGGGCGAGCGCACCATCCTCGACGAGGCTTCTGGGCTTCAGGCGCCGGCGTTGCTGCTGCTGAACGACGGCGACCACACCTACGCCAAGGTCCGCTTCGACGAGACCTCCTTGGAGACCATTCGCACGCGCCTGTCTGACGTTCCGGATGAGCTCTCCCGCGCGGTCATCTGGACCTCCCTGTGGAACCTCACCCGCGATGGCGAGTGGCCGGTGCGCTCCTACCTCGACACCGTGCTGAAGCACGCTCCGGCGGAGTCCAACCCGACGCTTCTGACCACGGCCTTCGCCAACGCCGCCTATGCCATCAACCACTTTGTGGGCGAGGAGGCTCGCGAGGAGATTCGCGCCGACTACGCCGAGCGCCTCTGGGAGGTGCTACAGCAAGCACCGGCAGGCTCCGACGCACAGCTCACCGTCGCCCGCGCCGCCATCCAGGCACTTGCCGCCACCCCGGCGGAGTCCGGCACGCAGCGCCTGCGCGCGCTTTACGACGGCTCCCTCGACGGCCTCGCCCTCGACCCGGACATCCGCTGGGCCATCTTGCGCGCGCTGGCCGCCCGCGATGCCGTCAGCGCCGAGGAGCTCGAGGCGGAGAAGGAGCGCGATAACACGCTCACCGGTGCCGCCGCCTACCTGGGCGCCTCCCACGCCTTCCCGTCTGCCGAGCTCAAGCGCGAAGTCTTCGACCTCGTGCGCACGCCGGGTAAGTACTCCAACGCGGAGGTGGATTCCCTGCTCGCGGCGTTCAACGCGCCGCGCTCGGCCCACCTCACCGAGGCCTTTGCCCAGGAATACTTCGACTCGTTGTCTCAGCTGTGGGAGGAGCACCCCATCGAAATTGCCAACCGCCTCGTGCGCGGGCTCTACCCGGATCTCGCAATGGCCGACGCCGCCACCAGCGAGTTCCTGGCCACCGAGCGCCCACGTGCGCTGCGCCGCGTGCTGCTGGAATGCCAGGATGCGCTGCGTCGCGCGCAACGCGTCCGTGCCGCGCAATAAGCGCTTCGCGTAGCGGACAGAAGAATCTTCCCGTAAACTCGCAGACACATTAACGGGGGGACAATCACAAACCATCGGCTTCGGCTGGGGGCTGTGTTGACCCAAATGTCATTGCTCAAGTTTCCGGGGGGATTCTTAGTGTCAGCACAGCCGACCGATCGTGAACTCGTCGACGCCTTCATTGGCGGAGATACTAAGGCTTTTTCGGCAATCGTCGAGAAGCACCGCGCGCGCCTGACCGCCATGGCGCGGCGCTACACACGCAACGATGATGATGCGCAGGACATCGTGCAGGAGGCCCTGCTCAAGGCCAGCTGCAATATGGCCTCCTACCGACACGATGCCACCCTGAGTACGTGGCTGCACCGGCTGGTGATGAACTCCGGCTATGACTTCCTCAACCACCGATCGAACCGAGAGAACGCATCCCTGGATGCGGAGATCATTGAGGATGACCGCAACTATGCGCTCGCACACAACCCCAGCGAAAACCTGGCGGAACGCATCACGGTGGCCCAAGCGATGGAAACCTTGCGCGAGGACCAGCGCGAGGCGCTGTACCTCACCGACGTGGCTGGCTATCCCATCGATACCGTGGCCAAGGTGCAGGGGGTTGCGCCGGGCACGGTGAAGTCGCGCCGAGCCCGGGCTCGGCAAGTGTTGCGTGCGGCGATAAACTGAGGGCGAGTAGAATCTGAGTCTTACTTAAAAATTATCGTTTCAAGGGAGTTTTTAGTGACTATCCACGATGTCGCCATCGTCGGCTCCGGCCCCGCCGGCTACACCGCAGCGCTCTACGCAGCACGCGCCGAGCTCAATCCCATCGTCTTCGAGGGCTTTGAATACGGTGGCGAACTCATGAACACCACCGAGGTAGAGAACTACCCGGGCTTCCAGAAGGGAATCATGGGCCCTGAGCTCATGGAAGAGATGCGCGCCCAGGCCATCCGCTTCGGTGCCGACCTGCGCATGGAAGTCGTAGATTCCGTCGAGCTCGAAGGCGAGGTGAAGAAGCTGCACGTGGGCGACGAGGTTTATGAAGCCCGTGCTGTCATCCTCGCTACCGGTGCCGCTCCGCGCTACCTGGGTATTCCGGGCGAATCGGAGCTGACCGGCCGCGGCGTGTCCGCATGTGCCACCTGCGATGGCTTCTTCTTCAAGGACCACAACATCGCCGTCGTCGGCGGCGGCGATTCCGCCATGGAGGAGGCTACCTTCCTCACCAAGTTCGCCGAGACCGTCACCATTATTCACCGCTCGGAGAACTTCCGCGCCTCCAAGATCATGCTGGAGCGCGCCAAGGACAATCCAAAGATTAAGTGGCTGACCAACACCACCGTCGAGCGCGTCCTGGAGAAGGATGGCAAGGTCGGTGCCCTCGAGGTAAAAAACGTGCTGACCGGTGAGACCAGTGAACTCGACCTGACCGCCATGTTCGTGGCCATTGGCCACGATCCGCGCTCCGGCTTCCTTAACGGCCAGGTAGAGACCGATGAAGCTGGCTACGTGGTGGTAGAGCAGCCGTCCACCAAGACCTCGCTGCCAGGTGTCTTTGCCTGTGGTGACTTGGTGGATGACCACTACCAGCAGGCCATCACCGCTGCGGGCTCCGGCTGCCGCGCGGCCATTGATGCGGAACATTTCCTCGCCGAGAACCGTTAGTGATCACATGAGCAACATTAAAAACGTCACTACTGATTCCTTCCGCGCCGACGTCGTGGAGGCAGGCAAGCCCGTCGTCGTGGACTTCTGGGCCGAATGGTGTGGGCCGTGCAAGAAGCTGTCCCCGATCCTCGAGGAGGTCGCCGAGGAGCTCGGTGATGACGTCTCCGTGGTCAAGGTCAACGTGGATGAAGAGCGCACTTTGGGTGCCATGTTCCAGATCATGTCCATTCCCTCCGTCCTGATTTTCAAGAACGGCGAGAAGGTCGATGAGTTCGTTGGCCTGCGTTCTAAGGCCGACATCGTGGCACAGGTAAAGAAGCAGCTCTAACTGGTAGTCTTTAACTCGTTGACGGCGCACTAAGGTGCGCCTCCTTGATCACGAAAGGGGTAGGTGTGAACCGCGTTTTACGTGTAGGTGACCAGAGCGTTCGGGTCGCCGAAGCACGCGCAACCCTTGCCCGCCTCGGCCTGATGACTGACTACCAGGGGACCTTGTCCGACTGGAAGAAGCAGAAGTATTCCGAAGCCGATAAGTACTTTGATAACGAGCTGGCGCAAGTGCTCAAAGCCTTCCAGCAATCCCGCGGCATCGTGCCCAGCGGCGATATTGATGACCTTACTTTGCGTGAGCTGCGTCAGGCTTCCTACACCTTAGGCGCGCGGGTACTGGCTTATGAACCGGGCAACGTGCAGGTGGGAGATGATGTATCCCAGCTGCAGCAACAGCTCCAGGAACTCGGCTTCTACCAAGAACGCATCGATGGCCATTTTGGGGCCCGCACCTACGCGGCGCTGGCGGAATACCAACTGAACTCCGGCCTGCGCAGCGATGGCATTTGCGGCCCGGCCACCATCAACGCGCTCAATCTGCTGGGTCGGCGGATCACGGGCGGCTCGGCGCACAATATCCAAGAGCGCGAGCGCGTGCGCAACGCGGGGCCCAAGCTGGCGGGCAAGCGCGTGGTGATCGACCCCAGCCTCGGCGGCTTCAACAAGGGCCGCACGGTCAAGGGCCGCTATGGCGACATCACGGAAGAAGAGATCCTCTGGGATCTAGCCGAGCGCGTCGCCGGCCGCATGATTGCCGCCGGCATGGAGACCATCATCTCCCGCCCGCGTACCGATGATCCCTCCATCCACGATCGCGCCGACATCGCCAATGCCTTTGGCGCTGACTTGGTCATTTCACTCGCCTGCGATGAGTACCCCACGGAAAAAGCCAATGGCGTAGCCACCTTCTACTTCGGTTCTGAGTCCGGCAATTCCTCCCTCATTGGGGAGACGCTCTCCGGCTTCATCCAGCGCGAAATCGTTGCCCGTACCGAGCTGGGCAACTGCCGCAACCACGGCCGCACGTGGGCGCTGCTGCGCTTGACGCAGATGCCGGTGGTGCAGGTAGTTCTGGGTTACCTGACCAGCCCGAAGGACGTGGCGATTCTGACTAACCCAGAGTGCCGCGATGACATCGCCGAGGCCATCGTCGTCTCCGTCAAGCGCCTCTACCTCCTCGACGACGACACCGCCGTGACCGGCACGTACCGCTTCGACGAGCTCCTGCGCGCGGAGCGCTCTTCCTAACGGGCAGCTGGAACCATCCTGTATCTAGGCCAAGGCGCGGGCGAGGAGGTCCTCCACAGCGGCTGCGGTCAGCAGATCGAAGGCAGGGGGCAGCTCGAGGCGCAGACGCGGCGTGATGGGGTGATCGCGCACCACCATGAAGCCAGCTGACTCCAGTGTTTCTACCGGTAGTAAGCCAATACGGCCGGGCTTGCCCCGCAAAAGATCTTCGGCAGCGCGGGCATCGCGGAAGCCAAAGGCCTCAACGGCGCTGGCTTCGCGGGAAGTGAGGTGCATAATGGTGGCATCGAGAAGCACCGCCTCCAAGCCCTTCGCCGCGCGATGCGACTTCACGAACAGCGAGGACACCAGCACCGCGTCCTCCGAGACGGGGGAGGTGGGCAGCTTCGCGGCACCGGGGGCAAGATCGGGCGGGCAGAAGAACACTGTGGCCTCATCACCCACGGTAAAACCGCACTCGCCACAGCGCAGCAGCGTGGCGCTGATCCATGCTTCCTTCTCGAAGACAGGATCAGCGGCCGTGGTCTTCAACTCCCAAAAGATGGATCGGGCCGCCAAGGGGTTGATGGCAACACCTTCCTTGACGGCCTGAACAAGCATGGTGGACTAGCTGCTTTCCTTGCCCTCAATGAGGGCCAGAATGCGCTCGAAGTCTTCCTGGTCGCCGAATTCGACGACCATCTTGCCCTTGCGCTTGCCCATGGTGACGGTGACCTTGGTGTCAAAGCGATCGGCCAGACGTTCAGCGGAATCGGTAAAGAACTGCGGCTGCGGGGCGGCAGGCTTCTTGCTTGGCTCGGCCGGCTTGCCGTCGCGCTTGTATAGGGTGACGGCTTCCTCCGTGGCGCGCACGGACAGGCCCTCGGCCACGATGCGGTTCGCAATGAGCTCCATGGCCTCGGCATCCGGCAGACCCAGCAGCGCGCGGGCATGGCCACCGGACAAGGTGCCAGCGGCGACGCGCTTCTGCACGCTGACCGGCAGCTTGAGCAGGCGAATCATGTTGGTGACCTGCGGGCGGGAGCGGCCGATGCGATCAGCCAACTCGTTCTGGGTCACGCCGAATTCCTCCAGCAGCTGCTGGTAGGCGTGGGCCTCTTCCAGCGGGTTGAGCTGCACGCGGTGGATGTTCTCCAGAAGCGCATCCCGCAGCAGATCATCATCCTTGGTATCGCGCACAATGGCCGGGATGGTGGCCAGGCCCGCCTTGGAGGAGGCGCGCCAGCGGCGCTCACCCATGATGAGCTCGAAGCCGCCCTCCTCGGCGGGGCGCACAACGACCGGCTGCAGCAGGCCAAACTCCTTGATGGAGTGGACCAGCTCCGCCAACTCATCTTCGTCGAAGACAGAACGCGGCTGCTTCGGGTTGGGCATGATGTCCCCGACGGAGATCTCCCGGTACGTCGCACCAATCACCGAAGGTTTCGCCTGCCGCTTCTTCGAGCCAGTGGACTGCTGGATGGTCGGCGCACCCTGCACCCTTTTCGTGCCGCCATCCTTAGGAGTGCCGGCGGATGCGCCGAGGATAATGTCAGCCGCCGAATCCCCAAGACGCGGCTTGCGGGAGGGAGCACCCGGGCCAGACGGAATGAGAGCGGCCAGTCCCTTGCCTAGTCCGCCCTGGCGCTGCTCCGGCTTCTGGTCTGCCTTCTTATCTGCCACGATGTCCTATCCTTCCAATTCCGCGAAAATCTCTGGGCTCACGCCGATGGCACCCGTGGTGGGGTGTGGCGTGTAGTCCCCACGCTTATCCAGCTCGCGCGCGGCGGCGGAGTAGGCGCGGGCGCCTGTCGACGACGGGTCATAAGCGATAACCGTCTTACCATAGCCCGGCGCCTCCGAAACGCGCACAGAACGCGGGATGACATTACCCAAAACGACGGCGCCGAATTGCTCGCGCACCTCATTGGCCACCTGCTCAGCCAGCTTGGTGCGGGCATCGAACATGGTGAGCAGCACGCCGGAGATGTGAAGGTCTTCGTTGAGGTGCTCCCGGATCATGGAAATATTGCCCAGCAGCTGGCCAACGCCCTCCAGCGCGTAGTACTCGCACTGGATGGGGATGATGACTTCCTCCGCACACGTCATCGCATTGATGGTGAGCAGGCCCAAGGAGGGCGGGCAGTCGATGAAGACGTAGTCGAAACCGTGCTCCTCAAGAAAACCGTTGTGCAGGGCGTCATAGAGGCGGAACTCGCGGCGGACCAGAGAAACCATTTCAATCTCAGCGCCGGCCAGATCAATGGTGGCAGGGATGCAGTAGAGGTTCTCATCGTCGGGGCAGCGCTGCATTGCTTCGTCCGCGCTGCAGTCACCCAAAAGGACCTCATAGCTGGATTTGGTGCCGGAGGTATGCTCCGCGCCTACCGCGGTGGAGGCGTTGCCCTGCGGGTCCAAGTCGATCACCAAGACCTTCTTGCCGGCCTCAGCGAGCGCGGCGGCAAGGTTGACGGCGGAGGTGGTTTTACCCACGCCACCCTTCTGGTTCGCGATGGTGATAAGACGAGGATGAGTCATGCCGTCTACTTTAGTTCACGCGCGGGACACGGATAATCGTGGTGCCGTGGATGGTCATGACCTCGGCTTTTCCGCCACCCGCGCGCTTGATATCGGCAGCGTCGCGCTCCAGCTCCTCATGCACTGAGGAGCCCTTGAGAGCGATCATCTCGCCGCCTTTACGCACCAGCGGCAAGGACCACTTGGCCAGCTTGCCCAGCGGGGCCACCGCGCGGGAGGTCACGATGTCGGCGCCCTGCACCTGCTTTTTCACGGGGCCTTCCTCGGCGCGGCCGCGGATGACGGTGACGTTATCCAGACCCAGCAGGTCGACGACCTCGTTGAGGTAGGTCGAGCGCTTGAGCAACGGCTCGATGAGAGTGATCTTCAGGTCAGGGCGCGCGATGGCAAGCGGGATGCCGGGCAGGCCGGCGCCACTGCCGACGTCGATAAGCGTGGCGCCCTGCGGCATCACCTCCGCGACCACGGCACAGTTGATGAGGTGGCGTTCCCACAGGCGCGGGACCTCGCGGGGGCCAATAAAACCACGAGTGGACCCGTCCGTGGCGAGCGAATCGTGATACTTCTGCGCGAGCGGCAGACGCGATCCGAAGACGTCAGACGGGTCCAGTGGCACAGTGTCGGACACAGATTCAGTCACTGTGAAAACTCCTGGGTTAATTTCTAGTTATTGTTCTTGCGGCGCTGCTTCTTGGAGCGATTGTCCTTCTTGCGTGCACCCGGCTTCGGCGCGGAGGTGCGCTTGAGCTCAGCCTTGGCGGCTGCCTCTTCTTCTTCCTCGCGGTCCATCTTGGCGTAGACGATGCGGGTCTGGAAGAAGGTCCACACGGTGTTGGCCAGCATGTAGAAGAGCAGACCGATGGGCCAAATGAAGCCGGAGAAGACCAGCATCGCCGGCATGAACCACAGCATCATCTTGTTCATCATGGCCATCTGCTGCTGCATCATCTCCGCATTCTGACCCTGGGGTGCAGCAGTCTTGCCGGCGGCGCGGCGTGCCTCCTGGCGGTTGAGGGACATGCGGGCGTTGAAGTGCGTGAGCACCGCAATGATGGCGATGAGCGGCACGATAATAACGGCCGCCTGCATGGTGGTGGTTTCCTTAACGATCTCCACACCGGAGTTCAGGCGCAGGTTGGCCACCAGCGGCACGCCGAAGATCTTCGCATCCACGAACTGCTTCACCAGCTCGGGCTTGAAGATGTAGTTGGCGATGGAGGCGTTCATTTCCTCTGACATCGCCTCACCGGCCGGGTGCCCGATACCACCGGCGACGGCCACAGTACGGTCGAAGGAACGCAGCACGTGGAAGAGACCAATGAACATGGGGATCTGCGCGAACATGGGCAGGCAGCCCGCCACGGGACGCACGCCGGCTTCCTTGTAGATGCGCTGCATCTCCTGCGCCGCCTTGGTCTGGTCATTGGCGTACTTGGTGCGCAGCTCTTGGATTTGCGGCTGGATCTCCTGCATCTTGCGTGAAGAGCGCAGCTGGGTGATGGTCGGCTTGACCATGATGGCCTTGAGCGTCCACGTCAGCAGGACGATGGCGATGATCCAGGTTCCGCCCCATGCGGAATCGAGGACGAAGCTCAAGAGCCAATGCCAGAACCACAAGACGGCTGAAATTGGCCAATAGATGAAATTAAGCACGAGAGTTGTTTACCTCAGTTGTTGTTTGGTCGGTACCGGATCAAACCCACCCGGGTGCCAGGGACCGCACTTGCATAACCTGGCGAGCGCCATGCCCGTTCCCTTGAAGGCTCCATGGATGGAGATGGCTTCGAGGGCATAGGCACTGCACGTCGGTTCAAAACGACAGGTGGAGACCATCTTAAGGCCTGACACATGCTTTTGGTAGAAGCGCACCCCGTAAACCAAGACCCTGCCGAACCCGCGGGCTTCGGGGATCTCTTGGCCTTGGGAGTTCAGATATCCCATGTGCTTAACGCTTTGCGGATATCACGCTCAAGACGCTGGCTGGTGGCCTCGCTGCTGGCGGGCAGCGCACGAATAACGATGTCGACATTGGCGGGTAAAGCTTTCCCGTTGACTCCATCGCGCATGAGCGACATGCACACATGACGAAGCCGCCGGGAGGTGCGGTGGCGAACCACGGCATTCCCGACGGCTTTCGACACAATGAGGCCGAACCGCGGCCCAGTGGCCGCGATGTCGTCTTCACCGTCATTAAAGCGCAAATGCACGACGGCAGTGCGCGTGCCCGCCCGGCGCCCGCCCTTGATGGTCCGCCGAAACTGCCTCGGGGACGTGAGCTTGTGCTGGGCTGGAAGCATGAATTAAGCGGTGAGCTTAGCGCGACCCTTCTTGCGACGAGCGGCGACGATAGCGCGGCCGGCGCGGGTGCTCATGCGGGTACGGAAGCCGTGCTTGCGAGCGCGACGACGGTTGTTCGGCTGGAAGGTACGCTTACCCTTTGCCACGATTAACTCCTTGAAGTTGTTGGTGGATGGCACAGCCCAGCGCCGCCGGCGCTCAGGCTTAAACATCCACTGATGAATGGTGTACGTGGGGATGAGGCTTCGCACTTGAAGCGCCATGAGGCGTGGCGAGGCATTCCCACATGCAACATGTGCACCATGCACTGTTGCGATAGACCATCACAGGTTACGTGACAGGTAGCGCGCTAAACAAATCGACACACTGGGTGTCCCCGAAATTACAAGGATGTTTTTATCCGCAGCTAGAGCGCCACTTTTCACCCACATGCTGCGCGGTCAACGCCTCCTCCCACCGACCGTGGCGCGGTCGAGCCGCGGTCGCGCCAGGCGTGCAAAGAAGTGCGTTAGACAGCATCCCCATAACGCGGTACAACTGAGGAATCTAATTCCACAGCCGCCCACAGGGTGTGGATAACTCTCAATCATGACTTGAGACTTTTGCTATTTGAGCAGGTCAACTGCATTAAGGAGCCGATGTAAAGTTATCCACAGCCATGAGATAGGCTGTGGATAAACCACCTATTCACACCTGTGGATAACTTTGTGGAATCCGAGGTTACACACTAAAACATCGTGTGGAATCCCCGGTGGAAATCACAAGAAATTGGAATTTCCGCATCCCCGTCTCTTCCTCATCCGTCCATCCGTCCCCGATCCAACCCACGTTCACGCAGTACATACTGCGGCCCTGAAGCCTCTCTTTCAGGCACGTAAGTAGCTGTGGCCGGCCCCACCCGCCGGCACCGCGTGGCCGTGAAGCACACAGAAGGTAGGCGTTTTGTCTGATCCGCAAGCAGCCCTAAGGGCCAGCTGGAAAGCTGTGGTCAGTGATTTGCTGGCACAGTCCGAACAACCGAACTCGGACGTTCCCAACTTCACCCACAGCCAACGCCTCAACCTCCAGCTCGTAGAGCCCATCATGATCGGGGATGGCTACGCGTTGATTGCCGCCCCGCACGAGAATGCCAAGAGTGTTATTGAGGCTGAGCTGGGGGAGTACATCACCCGCGCTCTGTCGCAGCACATGGGCCGGCCGTGTTCCTTGGCCGTGACCATTGCCGCGCCCCCGCAGCCTGCTCCGCAGGAAGAGACCGAAGCTCCCGCCCCTCAGCGCCCCATTCAGACCGAGGCACCGGAGTACGGCATGGGCCACCAGGCTCAGTCTTTCCAGCAAGCCATGCCGCCCACGCCACCGACCCAGCCGGCCCAACCCGCTCCGCCCGCTCATCATCAGCCGCGCTCCTGGGATGCCGCGCATTCCCCGGCCAGCCTGGATGAGTTGGCTCAGCACTACAGCGAACAGCAGAGCACCGTTGCCAGCGGCTACCCGGACTACTCGGAGGCCGCCGGCGCGCGCATTCCGCGCGAGGAACCCGCGCACAACCCGAACCACGAGAAGTCTCTCAACCCGAAACACACTTTTGAGAACTTCGTCATCGGTTCCTCCAACCGTTTTGCCAACGGTGCCGCCGTGGCGGTGGCGGAAAACCCCGCCCGCGCCTATAACCCACTGTTCATTTGGGGCGGCTCCGGCTTGGGCAAGACGCACCTGTTGCACGCGGCCGGCAATTATGCCCAGGTCCTGCACCCGGGCCTGCGGGTGAAATATGTGTCTTCGGAGGAATTCACCAACGATTACATCAACTCGCTGCGTGATGACCGCCAGGAATCCTTCAAACGCCGCTACCGCAACTTGGACATCCTCATGGTCGATGACATCCAGTTCTTGGAAGGCAAGGAATCCACGCAGGAAGAGTTCTTCCACACCTTCAATGCCCTGCACCAGGCCAACAAGCAGATTATTTTGTCTTCCGACCGCCCGCCGAAGCAGCTGACGACCCTGGAGGATCGCCTCCGCACCCGCTTTGAGGGTGGTCTGATTACGGATATTCAGCCGCCAGACCTGGAGACCCGCATCGCCATCCTCATGAAGAAAGCTTCTGCGGACGGCACAGACGTCGATCGCTCGGTCCTCGAGCTCATCGCCTCCCGCTTCGAATCCTCAATTCGCGAGCTGGAAGGTGCGCTCATCCGTGTGTCTGCTTACTCTTCCTTGGTCAATGAGCCGATCAGCCTAGAGATGGCGGAGATTGCCCTGCACGATTTGGCTCCTGATTCTGCCGATCGCCAGATCACCGCGGCGGCCATCATCGAGGTCACGGCAGACTACTTCAACATCGACGTGGACACCCTGCGCGGTTCCGGTAAGAAGCGCGCCGTCGCCCACGCCCGCCAGCTGGCGATGTACCTGTGCCGCGAGCTCACCGAGCTATCCCTGCCGAAGATCGGTGATCAGTTCGGCGGCAAGGACCACACCACCGTCATCTATGCCGACCGCAAGATCCGCAAGGAAATGACAGAAAACCGCAACACGTACGACGAGATCCAGGCGCTGACCCAGCGCGTGAAGAACCACAACCAGCGCTAGAACCGCACGGCGCTTGGCGACGTCCCCGCCCACCCCGCACAACCTCCCCGCGGGCGTGGGCCGGGGGCGTCTTTTTGATCGGAGAAAACTTATCCACATAGTTATTCACAGCTGTGTAATTCCACTCTTGTAATTTGTAGATCCTCGTCACGTTTTCTTCTTCCACAGCAGATCAGCAGCCTCTTCAGCCTTGTGAGCAACCCTGTGATCAGCGGCGATAGATCTGGGGATGGATTGTGGATAACTTCGGCCCCGACCGAGTTACTCACATTTCTTGTCATTTGATCACAGTGATCCCACACCCTCACTCACAGATCGGTTCGCGGCTGAGAGCTTGGCCTTTGCTGGGTTGTCCACAGATCCCACAGCGCTTATTACTACTCCTATTTTGTTTTCTCCCTAACTAAGAAGAAAAAGGATGTGTGTGATTCGCCGGCGCCCAGCCTGGCCGCACGGTCTCATCGAGGGCCGAAGAGGCGAATGACAAAACTCCTGTGGTTCGGTGCTGATCCTGTAAGTTGGAGTGAGCTTGCAAGAATCTTCCATCCGGAACTAGAGGAGCGTCTCACCATCATGGAGCAGTCCGTGTCATTTCGCGTTGCCAAAGATGATCTCGCTAACGCCGTAGCGTGGGTCGCGCGCAGCCTTCCTTCGAAGGTCACCCAACCAGTACTGCGCGCCATGCTGATCACCGCGGATGACAATGGTTTGGAATTCACGGGCTTCGACTACGAGGTGTCGACTCGCGTGCGCATCGCCGGCATGGTGGATGAGCCGGGACGTATCGCGGTGGCCGGTAAGTTGCTCTCTGACATCGTCGCTTCCTTGCCCAACAAGGAAATTGAGATGACGCAGGAGGACAACAAGGTTCTCTTGGTTTGTGGTTCCTCCCGCTTCGAGCTGCCGCTCATCCCGTTGGATGATTACCCGCAGTTGCCGGTCCTTCCGGAGGTCACCGGCACGATCAACCCGCAGCTTTTCGTGGAAGCCATCAGCCAAGTTGTCGCCGCTGCCGGCAAGGATGACACCCTGCCCATGCTCACCGGCGTGCACATCGATATCAATGGTTCCCACGTGGAGATGACGGCTACGGACCGCTTCCGCCTGGCCATGCGCACCTTCGAGTGGGAGCCGGTATCTCCTGATGTCCAGGCCAAGCTCCTCGTACCGGCCAAGACGCTGCAGGAGACCGGCCGCTCCCTCGACACGCACCTCAACATCCCGGTAGAAATCGCCGTGGGCACGGGTGAGAACATCGCTGCAGAAGGCCTGTTCGGCCTGCATGCGGATAACCGCGAGACCACCACGCGCATGCTCGATGCAGATTTCCCGAATGTGGCACCCCTGCTGCCGAAGACCCACACGGCCATGGCCAGCATTGAGGTCGCCCCGCTGCAGGAAGCCATCCGCCGCGTATCCCTGCTGACGGACCGCAACGCCCAGATTCGCATGGAGTTCAACGAAGGTGAAGTAACCTTGGCCGCCGGCGCCGATTCCGGTCGCGCGAGCGAGTCTCTGCCCTGTGCTTTTAACGGCCGCGACAACTTCGTCATTGCGTTTAACCCGTCCTACCTCAAGGATGGTTTGGCCGTGGTCCACACGGACCGCGTGGTCTTTGGCTTTACCGAGCCCTCGCGCCCGGCGATTATGATTCCGGAGCCGGAGGAGCTGCCGGAGGCCAACGAGGATGGCTCTTTCCCCACCCCGGAGACTGACTTCACCTACCTGCTGATGCCAGTGCGCTTGCCGGGCTAGGCCATATGTTTATTCGCGATCTCGATGTCAGGGACTTTCGCTCCTGGCCCGAGCTCACACTCAAGCTCAAACCGGGGATTACCCTCTTCGTCGGCCGCAACGGTTTTGGCAAGACCAATATCGTCGAAGCCATCGGCTATGTTGCCCACCTGTCCTCACATCGCGTCGCCCACGACGCCCCGCTCGTGCGCCACGGTGCAACCAACGCCCGGATTTCCGCCACGGCGGTCAACCAGGGGCGCGAGCTTACCGCGCACCTGCTCATCAAACCCCACGCGGCGAACCAGGCACAGATCAACCGCACGCGCCTGAAATCCCCGCGGGAGCTGCTGGGTGTGGTGCAAACAGTGCTCTTTTCCCCGGAGGATCTATCCCTCGTGCGGGGCGAACCGGCAACGCGCCGCCAGTATTTGGATGACATCATTGCCTCCCGCACTCCGCGCCTGGCGGGTATCAAGGCCGACTATGACAAGGTGCTCAAGCAGCGCAACGTGTTGTTGAAGTCGGCGTCACCGAGCCTGCGCCGCGGCTACAACGACAGCGACGGTGCCTCCGCGCTGGCGACCCTCGACGTGTGGGATACACAGCTGTCTTCCCTCGGCGCGCAGGTGATCCAGGCACGCCTGGCGCTTGTCGACGAACTCCGCGAGCTCATCCCCGCCGCCTATGCCGGCCTAGCTCCGGAATCGCGCCCGGCGGCGATTGAGTACAAGTCCACGGTGGATACCTCCGACCGCGAGGTCATCGAGGCCATGATGCTCACTGAGCTAGCAAATAAACGCCAGCGCGAAATCGAACGAGGTATCTCTCTCGTCGGCCCGCACCGCGATGACCTCGTTCTTAACCTGGGGACGAGCCCCGCCAAGGGTTTTGCCAGCCATGGCGAGACCTGGTCTTATGCCATTTCCCTGCGCCTAGCGGAGTTCAACCTGCTGCGCCAGGATGGCACGGATCCGATCCTCATCCTCGACGATGTCTTTGCTGAGCTCGATGCCAAGCGCCGCGAGAAGCTCGTTCATCTCGCCGCAGGCGCGGAACAAGTGCTCATCACTGCGGCGGTGGATGAGGATTTGCCCGGCAACCTGCAGCCCATCGAGCGCTTTACCGTCAGCGTGCGCGATACCGACGAGGGCCGGGTATCAGAGATCGCACCGTACGATGCGGGCGGTGAAAGCGATGACTGAGCAGGAATTTGATCCGATCAAAGCGCTCTTTGAGCGCACCCGAAACACGTCGAAGAATCCGCCAAAGCTCAATAAACCGGCCCCCAAGATGAACCTGGCGCCAACGTCACAAGAACAGCAGCCGAAGCCTTTTCGGCGCGGGCGGCCGAGTGGACCCGACGGTCGCCGCCGGCGCCGGAGCCTCGACATCCCTAGCCTGGGCGCGCAGATCCAACGCGAGATTGGCAAGCGCGGCTGGGAGCACGAATTAGCTCATGGCTGGGTCATGGGCAATTGGGAAAACCTCGTGGGCGAGCGCATCGCCGCGCATACCCAGCCGCTCACCATCAAGGAGCAGGTTGTCTACGTGGCGTGCGATTCCTCCAGCTGGGCCACCGAGCTGCGCTACCTGCAGCGGCCCATCTTGCAGAAGATCGCCGACCGCCTAGGTCCGGACGTGGTGGTTAAGCTCCACATTCAAGGGCCTAAGCAGCACCGCAACTATGAGGGCCGCCAGTGGGTCAAGCCGCAGGGCTCACAGGATACGTACGGCTGATCGGGGCGATCGCGAAATTCACGCAAATTTGGGGCTCTCACGGGCGTGCACTGTCCTCGCGTGGGGGGACACAGTGTAGAATGGCTAAAGTCTTAGATTTAGCTCTAGCCAAAAGGAGTACACGAATCCGTGGCTGAACAACACGCATATGATGCGGGGTCAATTACGATTCTGGAGGGCCTTGAGGCCGTCCGTAAGCGCCCCGGTATGTACATCGGTTCCACCGGTGCCCGCGGCCTGCACCACCTGATCTGGGAGATCGTCGACAACTCCGTCGATGAGGCAATGGCGGGCTATGCCGACAAGGTCATTGTCACCCTCCGTGAGGACGGGGGCATCGAGGTCATCGATAACGGCCGTGGTATCCCGGTCGAAATGCACGCCTCCGGTATCCCTACCGTCCAGGTGGTTATGACCCAGCTGCATGCCGGCGGTAAGTTCGACTCTGAATCTTATGCCGTGTCCGGTGGTCTGCACGGCGTGGGTATCTCCGTGGTCAACGCCCTGTCCACCCGCGTCGAGGCGGACATCAAACGCGATGGCAAGCACTGGTACCAGAACTTCAACAACGCTATCCCCGATGAGCTGGTGGAGGGCGATAATGCCCGCGGTACCGGCACCACGATCCGCTTCTGGCCGGACCCGGAGATTTTCGAAACCGTCGAGTTTAACTACGACACCATCGCCCGCCGCCTGCAGGAGATGGCCTTCCTGAACAAGGGTCTGACCATTGTTCTGCGTGACGAGCGCGCCATCTCCAAGGAGCAGGCCGAGCTCGAAGAGATCGCCGAGGCCGGCGATTCCGCCGTCAGCCTGAGCTCCCTGGATAACAAGGACGAAGCCGGCCAGGAGGGCGAGGACGGCGAGGGCAAGACTTCCAAGAAGAAGAAGGAAGTCACCTACCACTACCCGAACGGTCTGCAGGACTACGTTGCGCACCTCAACAAGAACAAGTCCGCCATCCACCCCACCATCGTTGCCTTCGACGTTAAGGGTGAGGACCATGAGGTGGAAATCGCGCTGCAGTGGAACCAGGGCTACAAGCAGTCCGTCCACACTTTCGCCAACACCATTAACACTCACGAAGGCGGCACGCACGAGGAAGGCTTCCGCGCGGCTCTGACCACCCTGATGAACCGCTACGCCAAGGAGCACAAGCTCCTCAAGGAAAAGGATGGCAACCTCTCCGGC
Source organism: Corynebacterium sp. HMSC076G08 (assembly GCF_001811515.1). NCBI lineage: Bacteria > Bacillati > Actinomycetota > Actinomycetes > Mycobacteriales > Corynebacteriaceae > Corynebacterium > Corynebacterium sp. HMSC076G08. The sequence continues at coordinate 76,205 of NZ_KV805079.1, forward strand.
GATGACTGCCGTGAAGGCCTTGCTGCCGTTATTTCCGTGAAGGTGGCGGATCCGCAGTTCGAGGGCCAGACCAAGACCAAACTCGGTAACTCGGAGATCCGTGGCTTTGTCCAGCGGTCTGTTAACGAGCACCTCAACGATTGGTTCGACGCCAACCCGGCTGAGGCCAAGGTCATTATCAACAAGGCCGTGTCCTCCGCGCACGCCCGCGTAGCCGCGCGTAAGGCACGTGAGTTGGTGCGTCGTAAGTCCGCCGGCGACCTCGGTGGCCTGCCCGGCAAGCTGGCGGATTGCCGCTCCAAGGATTCGAAGCTTTCTGAGCTTTACATCGTGGAGGGTGACTCCGCAGGTGGTTCCGCCAAGGGTGGCCGCGATTCCATGTTCCAGGCCATCCTGCCGCTGCGCGGCAAGATCCTCAACGTCGAAAAGGCCCGCATGGACAAGGTTCTCAAGAACGCTGAGGTCCAGGCCATCATCACCGCCTTGGGCACCGGTATCCACGAAGAGTTCGATATTTCGAAGCTGCGCTACGACAAGATCGTGCTCATGGCCGATGCCGACGTGGACGGCCAGCACATCGCCACGCTGCTTTTGACGCTGCTCTTCCGTTTCATGCCGCAGCTGGTGGAGGATGGTCACGTGTACCTGGCGAATCCGCCGCTGTACAAGCTGAAGTGGGGCAAGGGTCAGCCGGGCTATGCCTTCTCCGATGCTGAGCGTGACAAGCTGCTTGCTGAGGGTCTGGAGCAGGGACGCAAGATCAATAAGGACGACGGCATCCAGCGCTACAAGGGTCTGGGTGAGATGAACGCCTCCGAGCTCTGGGAGACCACCCTGGATCCGACGACCCGCGTCCTGCGCCGCGTGGACCTAGAAGATGCACAGCGCGCCGATGAGCTCTTCTCCATCCTCATGGGTGATGACGTGGCCGCCCGCCGCTCCTTCATTACCCGCCGCGCGAAGGACGTTCGCTTCCTCGACGTCTAAAACATCTCAAAGTACGAGCCCACAGGGGAACAAGAGAAAGCAAGAAAAAGACCAGCCCTCAGAAAGAGGTGCTGGTCTTTTTTGTCGGTGCCTGCGGCCCGAAAAAGCTAATCCACTTATACGGTATCCATGTGGCGCTGCAGAACTCGGCCGATGGTCGCCACGTTGGGCTCCAAGATGGAAGAGGCCTTGCCACGCAGCGACTTGTAGGTGCGCGCGATGCCGGGGGCCTTAATGTCCTTGGCGGCCCTATCAGCCGCAGCCATGATGGCTTCGGTAACTTCGCCGCTGCGTCCGTCGAGGTAGGTGCCGAAATCGGACTGCTCAGAGCCTTCAAATTCCTTCCAGTAGGAATCCAGGGTGTTGAGCAGCTCCGGCAGCATCTGGTTGATTCCCTTGGACAGAACCTTGGAATCCGCCTTCTTTGCGGCCACTAGGGCGCCCTTGAAGGCCATGCCGGTGATACCAGTCAGCGATGCTACGGCGTCATCTGCTGCCGTGGACAAGTCCGCCACCACGGCGTTGCGGGTAGGGGACTGGAGGAGTTGGGAGAGGTTTGTCATACAGGCGAGCTTACTGTGCCGGGGCGCTGGAGCCTGCCTTGAGCGCGGCAATCTGGTCAGCAATCTCGGGGAAACCATTGGTGCGGGCCAGGCGCTCAAGGTCGAAGTCGAGACCACCCTCGTAGAGGCGGTTGTGCTCGGACGAACCGGAGGAGCCTGCCATGCCGATCTGCGCGGCGAATTCATCGGCTTGGGCGCGTAGAGCAGGGTTGTTATCCACGACGAGCTTGAGCAGCGCCATCGCAGCAGCAATGGAACCGCCGATGATGAGCGTCATGTCGATGGGCGTGGAGCCGGTAAGGGAGGAGCCGGCTTCGCCCTGCTGGAAGTCGGGGTTGGTGGGCCAGTTATTATCGGCGGTCGTAGCGCTCGCGGCGGGGGCTACGGCAGTGGTGAGGGTGGTAGCCACAACGCCGGCGGCGAGGAACTTCTTCAAGGACATGGAGGACATAGGGAATTCCTTTCTCAGAAGGGAATAGAGACTTCTTTATCACGTTTAACTTACATAACTTCTGCAACAGAAAGATAGACCTGCGCGCACAATCGCGCGAATTCTTCATTCTTTCCGCTCAACGCGGGCACTGAGCACAAAACCTTCTCCAGCGACTGTGCCGCTGCAGCGCGGCTGCCATGCACTGCAATCCCCTCGACGGAGGCCGTGCTCGCGGCAGCTGCCGCAGCCAAGGCGGCGAAGTCAGTAATCCGTACGCGATATACCCGGCAGAACTCCCGTGCAATTAAGACCAGCTGCTCAACATTCACTGACGCACCCCTCGTGCCCGGCGGATCTCCGCCTCCAATTCCGAGCGCCCGGGCAACAACCTGCGTGCGGTGTCTTGCACGGCGGCATCCGACAAGGTCCGCGCGGCTGCCGCGACGACGGCGCGGACCACCGCCTCGTGCTTGGAATTACCTTGCGCGGAAGCCAACAAGGTCAGCGCGTGGTCTTGCTCTGGGGTCAGGCGCAGTGTCATAGCCATGGCGAGAATGGTATCACAGTGATACCACGTCCGAGCCAGAAACAGCCTCAGAGGTCGTTAAACGGTACGATAGGGACTCATGAGTGATAACAACGGTGATCTCTTCGATCGCATCCAACCTATTGACATCAATGAGGAGATGGAGTCGAGCTACATCGACTACGCCATGTCCGTCATCGTCGGCCGCGCCCTGCCGGAGGTGCGCGACGGCCTCAAGCCGGTTCACCGCCGCATCCTCTACGCCATGTATGACTCCGGTTACCGCCCGGACCGTGGCTACGTAAAGTCCGCCCGTCCGGTCTCGGACACGATGGGCCAGTTCCACCCGCACGGCGACTCCGCTATCTACGACACCCTCGTGCGCCTCGCCCAGCCGTGGAACATGCGCTACCCGCTGGTTGATGGCCAGGGTAACTTCGGCTCCCGCGGTAATGACGGCCCGGCAGCTATGCGTTATACCGAGTGCCGCATGACGCCGCTGGCCATGGAGATGGTCCGCGATATCCGCGAGAACACCGTCGACTTCGCGCCGAACTACGACGGCAAGACGCAGGAACCGACGATTCTGCCCTCCCGCGTTCCGAACCTGCTGATGAACGGCTCCGGCGGTATCGCTGTCGGTATGGCCACCAACATTCCGCCGCACAACCTGAACGAGTTGGCAGATGCCATCTATTGGCTGCTGGATAACCCGAATGCTTCCGAGGAAGAAGCCTTGGCTGCCTGCATGGAGCGCGTCAAGGGCCCGGATTTCCCGACTGCGGGCCTCATCGTAGGTGACCAGGGCATCAAGGATGCCTACACCACCGGCCGCGGCTCCATCCGCATGCGCGGCGTGACCTCCATTGAGGAGGTGGGCAACCGCCAGACCATCGTTATCACTGAGCTGCCCTACCAGGTCAACCCGGACAACATGATTTCCAATATCGCGGAGTCTGTGGTCAACGGCAAGATCGCCGGAATCGCCAAGATCGAGGATGAATCCTCCGACCGCGTGGGTATGCGCATCGTGGTCACCCTCAAGCGTGACGCCGTAGCCCGCGTTGTCCTTAATAACCTGTACAAGCACTCCCAGCTGCAGACCTCCTTCGGCGCCAACATGCTTTCCATCGTGGATGGCGTGCCGCGCACCCTGCGCCTGGATCAGATGCTGAGCTACTACGTGGCCCACCAGATCGAGGTCATCGTCCGCCGTACCCAGTACCGCCTCGATGAGGCCGAGAAGCGCGCCCACATTCTGCGCGGTCTGGTCAAGGCACTCGACATGCTCGATGAGGTCATCGCGCTCATCCGCCGTTCCCCCACGGTCGATGAGGCACGCGAGGGCCTGAAGGCGCTTCTAGACGTCGACGATGTCCAGGCCGATGCCATCCTCGCCATGCAGCTGCGCCGTCTAGCCGCCCTGGAGCACCAGAAGATCATCGATGAGTTAGCAGAGATCGAGGAGATCATCGCGGACCTCAAGGACATCCTGGCCCGCGAAGAGCGCCAGCGTCAGATCGTCCACGATGAGCTAGAGGAGATTGTCGAAAAATACGGCGATGAGCGCCGTACCCAGATCGTTGCCGCTTCCGGCGACGTCAGCGATGAGGACCTCATCGCCCGCGAGAACGTCGTGGTCACCATTACCGCTACTGGCTACGCCAAGCGCACCAAGGTCGATGCTTACAAGGCCCAGAAGCGCGGCGGCAAGGGCGTGCGCGGTGCGGAGCTGAAGCAGGATGACATTGTCAAGAACTTCTTCGTCTGCTCCACGCACGACTGGATCCTGTTCTTCACCAACTTCGGCCGCGTCTACCGCCTCAAGGCCTACGAACTCCCGGAGGCGGGCCGCACCGCTCGCGGCCAGCACGTGGCCAACCTGCTGGAGTTCCAGCCGGAGGAGCGAATTGCCCAGGTCATTCAGATCCAGTCCTACGAGGATGCCCCATACCTGGTTCTTGCTACCCAGCAGGGCCGCGTGAAGAAGTCCCGCCTGACCGATTACGAGTCCGCACGTTCTGCCGGCCTCATCGCGATCAACCTCAACGAAGGCGATGCGCTCATCGGTGCACAGCTTGTCAACGAGGGCGATGACATCCTGCTCACCTCTGAGCAGGGTCAGGCAATCCGCTTCACCGCGGACGATGACCAGCTGCGCCCGATGGGCCGCGCTACCGCCGGCGTGAAGGGCATGCGCTTCCGCGGCGATGACCAGCTGCTGTCCATGTCCGTGGTCAATGACGGCCAGTTCCTCCTGGTAGCTACCTCCGGCGGTTACGGCAAGCGCACCGCCATTGAGGAGTACACCCCGCAGGGCCGCGGTGGCCTCGGCGTGATGACCTTCAAGTACACGCCAAAGCGCGGCAAGCTCATTGCAGCAATCGCCGTCGACGAGGACGACGAGATCTTTGCCATCACCTCTGCAGGTGGTGTTGTCCGCACCGAAGTCAACCAGATTCGCCCGAGCTCCCGCGCCACCATGGGCGTGCGCTTGGTCAACCTGGCCGACGACGTCGAGCTGCTGGCTATCGACCGCAATGTTGAAGACGACGGTGAGGAGGACGCCCAGGCAGTTGCCAAGGGTGAAAAGTCTGTCGAGGACGTCAAGCCCGAACACCTCAAGCTTGGAGAGAACTCCAAGCAGGAAAAGGGCGAAGACAAGGACTCCGATAAGGACGAGGAGTAACCCATGATTGGACGAGAGCTTCACCTAGCCCGGATTTCGCCCATGTCGGCGTTCCGCGTTGGCTTGGCCATGTCCCTCGTCGGCCTCGTGGCCTGGATCATCGCCGTGTGCCTGTTGTACATCGGCCTTGACCAGGCGGGCATCTGGGATTCCCTGAACAGCCTTGTTGGCGGTGTCGGCGGCGGATTTGAGGTCTCCTTCGGATTGGTCGTCTCTGCAGCCGCCCTGTTCGGCGCCATCATCGCCGTCCTGATGACGATTCTGGCGCCACTCATGGCTGTTATATATAACGCCATCGTGGACGTCTTCGGAGGATTCAAGATCCGCCTGCAAGATGAGCCGCATCAATAGCGATACAAAGTGAAGCAAAAAGAGCTTCAAATACTGCATATGACCAGGCGATTTGTAATAAATCGCCGGTCCTATGTAGAGTAACTACTCGTTCCGGTCAAGGGCCTATAGCTCAGTCGGTTAGAGCGCATCGCTGATAACGATGAGGTCGCTGGTTCGATTCCAGCTAGGCCCACCACGGAACAATGGGGCATTAGCTCAATTGGTAGAGCATCTGCTTTGCAAGCAGAAGGTCAGGAGTTCGATTCTCCTATGCTCCACAATATAAATAAGGAAAGACGCTCGGCAACGACAACGAAGCTGAGCGTCTTTCCTTTTTCCACTTAGGCCCCACGAAGGCCCACAGGAATCACCCGTTCCAGGTATCAGGGGGAGTGAGGGTGAAAGTTGGGCCGACACCCTAGCAAGTGCAATGACATTCGTGTAATTATTACCCAGATAGGGGTAGTTCATTCACAGCTGTCACAAAGGTTCGAAATAGTTTCAATTTCAACTCCTGTATAGAAGAAGGCCATCTACCAGCAAAAATGCGAGGCATCGCCGCCAGCTGGTTGGAAAAAGTTTAAAAATAAGTTGTGTTTGACTGGAAAGACCCGCCAGACTTCGATAATCTTGCTGCAGCGACAAAAGCTGCACTACTCGTTGAGAATGTGAAGATCATTCATGAAGAACGATTGCTAGCGTCGCCCTACACGACGGTTATCGTAAGATAATTTTCACAGTCCGACCTCAACTCTCATAGGGGAATTACATGTTCAAGAACCGTGTTCGCACCGCTGCTCTCGCAGGTGCTATCGCAGTTGCCACCGGTGTCTCCGGTGTTGCAGTCCCGGCTTTCGCTCAGGACACCAACACTTCCAACATCCAGGGCGGCGGCTTCAACGAGCCGGACGCATCCCTGGGCAAGGACGTTGAAGCTAAGAACGTCACCGAGGCTCAGCTCCGCGATCTCGTAGCTGCAACCGACCACTACATCGTCAACAACAACCAGTTCCGCGAGCTCTACGAAGCTGCCGCTGCTGCTAACACCGACGGTCTTGACCGCTCCGAGCAGGCAGACCACAAGGCTTACCAGGCTGCAGCCAACGAGGCTACCAAGCAGCTCGCACAGGCTGAGAAGAACGTTCAGGCTGCTCGCGCTTCCGTAGCTTACGCTCTGCAGAATGACAAGTCCGCAGACAAGGCTTGGGAGAACTACGAAGAGAAGGCCTTCGACTACAACACCACCGTCACCAACATCTCCGGTGGCAAGGTTTACGGCGACGGCGAGCCTAAGGAAGGCCTGCTGGCAAGCGACCTGAAGAAGGCCGAGGAGCTTTCGAAGAAGGTTAACCTTCCGGCACTTCAGGCTCCGAAGCTGAACCAGGTTGATCCGGAGGACTTCAACTCCGTTCAGAAGACCCCGGCAGAGAACATCAAGATCTTCGAAGAGACCATCGAGACCTACAAGGAGCGCCTCGATTACACCGGTTGGCGCGGTGCTGATGAGTCCGATAAGAACTACATCGACCGTGACTACATCCCGCTCGTTAAGGAGCTGATCGCTGACGCTGAGATGCTGCTCGAGCAGCTGAAGGCAGACGGTGCAGAGCTGGAAGAGGCTCGCAAGGCCGCCCTCGAGGCTTCCCGCGGTGCTCAGGGTAGCGACATCCTCGTACGCCAGGGCTACCTGGACCAGGCATACGCTCAGGTTCGCGTCCTGCGCGCAATGGAGACCGAGTTCGCTATCGGCGCTCGCGTCCTCGAGCTGCGTGAGTCTGACGAGAACGGCACCGTCGTTGTTAACGGCGAGCAGAAGACCCTGCGCGAGGCTTACGCTGAGCTCATCGCTCACAACACCGGCATTGTCTCCAAGGCCAAGAACGAAAACTACGAGGCTTACAAGGCACAGAAGGAGAAGTTCAAGGGCTTCAAGAACTGGGCTTCCGACAAGGCTAACTTCGACGGCAACCGCATCTGGGCTCCGCAGATTCCGGCCGACTTCGTGGACCCGGAGAGCCCGTGGGGCAACACCCTGGTCGCTGTCTGGGACGGCGGCACCGACGAGGAGCGCCTCGACTACCTGGCAATGAAGGTTGCTGCTCAGCAGGACTTCTTCGGCCCGAACAACACCAACCTTGAGTACGAAGAGGCTTACCGCCAGGTCCTCAACGCTGACAATGGCGTTAAGAAGGACATCGCTGACTCCAAGGCTGCTGAGGAGCAGGCTAAGGCTGAGAAGGAGCGCGCTGAGCAGGAGGCCAAGGAGCGCCAGCGTATCGCTGACGCCCTCGAGAACCTGGCTAACGGTGGCAACAAGGGCGGCGACAACGGCTCCAACGACGGCGCTACCAAGCCGGGCAACAACAAGGACGACAAGTCCTCCGACATCAAGGACAAGCTGTCCAACGATGGCAAGCCGACCCCGCTCGCTATCTTCGGCATCGTCGCTGGTGTCCTGGCCGCAATCGCAGCTGCTTTCCCGGCAATTGCTAAGGCTCTGAACATCAAGCTCCCCTTCTAATTCAAGCTAGCTTGAATCGGCTTCGCCCCTAACGGAGCCAGAGCTTAGGAAGCACCCCACCACCTGGTGGGGTGCTTCTTTCTGTTTTGTTAGACCGGCTTTTAATCGGGCAGACGGCGAGCTGTAACTGCAGACGGATCTACGTAAAGAAAATGCTGTAGGAGCAAGCTATTGTCTTAGCTTGCTCCTACGGTATGAGCTGATCTAGGGGTGTTGCCTTGTCGTCTACCTGCTGAGGTACTGGTGCCCAGGTTCTGGGTTAGGGATAAGGGTGTCCAACGATACTGGCTCTAAACCTTTGGCGCGGAGGCCGTCAATAACGCATGGGGCGGCGTCGACAGTCGTGACGTGAATGTCATGCATGAGGATGATGTCGCCTGCTTGGGCGCCGTCAACGGCCGCTGCGCAGATATGGTCGGAGTTGCGGTCCTTCCAATCTAGGGTGTCAATGCTCCACAGGGCTTGTGCTTGTCCGTTGTTTTTGGCTGCGTTAGCGACTGTCTGGTTCGTTGCACCGTAGGGTGGTCGCAGCCAACGGGGGCTTTCGCCTGTTGCTGCCTTGATGGCAGCGGCACCTGATTTGATTTCGGCGTCAACGTCATTCGCGGGAAGCTTGTTCAGTTCGCGGTGTGTATCGGTGTGGTTGCCCACGGTGTGGCCCTCCGCTTCCATTCGCCGGAGGAGCTCGGGATGGGCATAGGCATGAGGAGCTAGGACCATGAAGCTGGCGTGGGCGTTCTTGGCCTTCAAGGTGTCGAGAAGCTGGCCCGTCAATGCATCCGGGCCATCGTCGTAAGTGATGGCTACGCAATTGGAGCAGGTTTTGTCCGCTATTGATTGGGACTTCGCCTTGTCAGTCTGGTTGGGCTTGTCTGTTCGTGGCTTGCCGCTCTGAGTCGCCGCCGGGCGTGAGGACCCGGCGAAAGCTGGATTGTCCTGTAGCTCCTTGGGCAGGGCCTTGTAGGCCTCGTACTCGATGCGGTCTACTTCCTTGCGCATGTCCTGCACGGTTGGAATCGTTGGCTGCGGGATGGGTGGCTGCGGCAGCGGGGGCAGCTCCTGGGCAGTTGCTTGCTGTGGGACCGTGACGGTGGCAGCCAACGTGAGTGCGGCTACGGAGCGGAGGATTATTCGGCGCATGACGACCTTCCACTAAAGTTTCAGAGACGACTCATTGTCCCTCTTTCGCGTGCTGTTTTCCGTGGTGACACGCAACTAAAGAGGTGTGAGTTAACTAAAGTGACGAAAGTTACCGCGCTTGGTGAGGACTACTCTGCCGGTCATGATTTCGTAGATGCGCGCACAAGGAGTACGCTATGTAGCTGCTGGGGCATTAGCTCAATTGGTAGAGCATCTGCTTTGCAAGCAGAAGGTCAGGAGTTCGATTCTCCTATGCTCCACAAGGCGCTCACTGTGTGAGCGCCTTTTAGGTTTTCTGGTCTTTCTGGTCTTGTTGATCAGTTGTCTTCTGATGTGGCCTTGTCGATGTCTTTGGCATCGGCGTTGCTGTCGAAGCGCTTGACCAAGACGATGTGGCCGTCCCGCTCGCTGACTGGCTCGAAACCCAGGTGGAGGTACAGGCGATGTGCGCGGTCGTTGTCTTTAGCCACTGAGAGTGAGATGCCCGGGGCGCCCATCTCCCGGGAGAGGTCGGTGGCGGCGTCGATCAGCAGGGTGCCCACTCCTTGGCCCCGGAAGCGGGGCTCCACGGCCAAAGCGAGCTCTGGAATACCTTCCGCCACGTGGCCAAATCCATGGCGCTCAGCCGTACCCCAGTTCAGCCACACGCCACCGGCGGGGACGTGGCCCTCCCAAGCGATGAAACCTCCGTGGGAAGGCTCCCAACCCTCGAGGTAATAGTCGAAACCTTCCTCGAAACCTTCAGGGAGTTCCTTGTGCTCATCGCCGAAAGTATCGGCAAGGAAGTTGATACGGGCCAGATAGGTGCGGTCGGCTTCAGTAAGGGAAAGAAGATGCATGAGCTCCATGGTAGGCGTGGAGAAGACCTATTTCCCATGCTCCCACTGGGCATAGGCCGAGGCATAGCGCCCGCCCAGTTCGATGAGGTCGGCGTGGGTGCCGTCCTCGACGATCTGGCCTTGTTCCATGACGATGATGCGGTCGGCCTCGCGGGCTTGGTCCAGGCGGTGGGCAACGACGAGTGAGGTTCGGTCTTTGGTGACGGCCTTGGCGGCGTGTTCGAGTACCTCGGCGTGCTCGGAGCCGGCCTCGGAGGTGGCCTCATCCATGATGAGTACTGGCGGTTGGCGCAGGATCATGCGGGCCAGCGAAAGCTGTTGCTCGGCCTCCGCGCCGATCTCTTCGTTACCGGCGCCGATGAGCGTGTCTAGGCCTTGGGGAAGCCAGCGCGAATTCTCATCAAGGCCCACGGTATTGAGCGCGCGCCAAAGTTCCTCATCGCTGGCATCGGGCTTGGCCAGCAGTAGATCGTTGCGCAGCGTGCCGGAGAAGAGGTGGACTTCCTGAGTAATGAGGGCGACGTGCTCGGTGATCCAGGTATTCGGCACCGTGGCGGTATCAATCCCGTCGAGACTGATGGTGCCCGTTGTGGGGTACTGCAGGCCCGCAACGAGGGAGGCGAGGGTTGATTTGCCCGCGCCGGAGGTGCCCACGAGGGCGGTGGTGGTGCCGGCGGTGAGGGTCAGGGAGACGTCGTTAAGCACGGGCGCCCCACCGGGGTAAGCGTAGGAGAGGTGCTCGATGGTGATGGTGGGGGCGTCGCTAAGCCGGGGAGTGACCTTCTGGTTCGCGCTGGTGTGCGCGCTGTCCTCGAGGGTGGCCAGGGCGACGGCGCGGCCGAGGGAGGTCACGGAATGCTGAATCTCACCGGCGAAGAAGAGGATGTTGAAGACGTGGATCTCTAGGCGCATGACCAAGAGCACGGCGGCGGTGGCCTCACCAGGAGTCAGCCAGCCCCAGATCACCATGGGCACAGACATGAGGACAGAGCCCAGCAGCAGCACCGCGAAGGCGAGGGCGCCCTGGCCGACGATGCGGTTGATGAGCGGAACCTTGTCACCCCAGGCCTGTACCGTGTCCCAGGAGTAGCGTTCCATGCGCGCGTGCGCCCAGTCTTTGAGTGAGAACTGGCGGAGGGTCTCCAGTGCGCGGATGGTGTCCAGCAGCACGTTGTTGCGGTAGGCCTCCACCGAGGAGACCTCGTTGGCGATGGCGGGGATATCCCGCATGGTGCCGCGGATGAAGGGGTAGAGCAGGCAGCTCACCGCGATGAAGAGCAGGGCGTAGGCGGAGTGGATGAAGATCATCATGAGCGCGGTCAGCGGCAGCATGAAGAGGGTGAGCACCAGGCGGTCACCCATCATGGAGATGGCCATGACCACGGTGTCGATATCCTTGGACAGGCGCGTGATGATGTTGCCGGTACCTAGTTCCATGACGGCCGGCACGGGAGCACCGAGGGTGGAATCCAGCGCTGAGGTGCGCAGATCTACCGAGAGGCGGCGGGTGGTAGAGGTGACCAGGTAGCGGCCCAGGGTGCGGCCGGTGACCTCCACGAGGAAGCCCACCGCGATGACGATGAGTGCGCCGACCATGGCTGTGCGTCCCGTGCCAAGGACGGGGAGCTCCACGCCCTGGATGATGTCGACGACGCGGCCGAGCACCTGGGAGACCAGGTTCATCATGATGACGGTGACGGTAAACAGGCCGAAAAAGAGGGCGATGCCGAGCCTGCTGGGGGCACTGGGCAGGGACTTCAGAAAACGCAGGCACTCCTGTGGGGAGGCGGGCGCTAAGGCATCCGCGCGATCCTGTTGGCTCATAGCTCCACCACCTCATCGGCGTTGGCGGCCCACGTGGAGGCGGAGGTGATGACCACGGTGGTCTTGTCGGCGCGCAGTTCGCGCACGCGCTTGGCGACGTCCGCCAGGGTCAACGAATCCAACCCCGTCGTGGGGTTGTCCAGGACGAGAACGTCGGGATCGAGTGCGAGTGCGCGGGCCAGGGCGACGCGCTGGCGCTGGCCGCCGGAGAGGTTGAGGCCGGCCTCACCAATGGGTGCGGTGGGAAGCTCGCCGTCCGGACCCAGCCCGCCGAGGCGGATAACAATGTCCTCGCAGGCGGAGGCGTGCAGGGCGTCGTGGGTTTGGGTTTGGGTTGCCGCGCGCAGCGGATCGACGTTGTCCTGCAAGGTGCCTTCCAGCACGGAGATGCGGTGCGGCGGGCACAAAGCGCCGTTGTCGTTGAGGTAGCGCACCCAGGAATCCACGGTGCTGCGGCCCGCGGCGGTCGTGGGCATCCACACGTGCAGGCCAGGGGAGAGCTCGATAGGCGTGCCGGTTGTCTTCTCGGTAGTGGTATTGAGCTGGCCCAGCAGCTCGCCAACACGCTCCACGGAGGCGCGCGCCCGGGCCCAGTTCTCGGTGAGCAGGCCCAGCGATACGCCGAGCGCGGTCAATGCCGGGGGTGCGAGCATGGTAATCGCCATCATGCCGCCGGGGGCAATGTGGCCCTCAAAGGTTTCCCAGGAGGTCCAGGCCAGAATGCCTACCGCAAAGGAGGCGGGGACCATCTGCCGCACCCAGGCCATGAGGGAGGACAGCTTGGCCTCGTGGAGCATGGTGGTTAGGGCTTCGTGAGCGGCGTCGGAAAAGCGCTGGCGGGCAATGTCCTTGGCGCCCAGGCCCTTGATAACGCGGGAACCTTGGGCGAAGTCCGTGGCGAGTGACAACGCGGTGTTTTCTAGCTGGCGGCGGCGCGCAGCAACCTTGGTCAGCGGCTTGGTGGTGGCCCACGAGGCCAGCGCGGTGGCGAGGGCACCGATCAGTAGGGCGGCGGAGACCTGCCAGGAAACCGGGGCGAGGCTGACCACGGCGCCTAGGAGGTAGCCGACCATGACGAGTGGGAAGTTGAGGATCTGCTTGAGTTGGCCGATGTAATGCGAATCCTCATCCATCGTGTTGAGCAGCCGGCCGGGGCTAATTCCGGCGGTCGAGGCACCCAGCAGCTTATCCAGCAGGTTAAGGCGCAGCGTGTGGGTGGTGCGGGCCTGACTCAGATCCGTGAAAGCATCCGCTGTGGCTTCGCAGATATAGGCGACGTAGAGGATGACCGCGGTGGCTGCAAGCGGCAAGGCTACGGTGCGCCAGGAGGGATCGGAAAAAGCATACTGCGTAGTGTGGCCGATGATGACCGAGACCAACGCGCCCAGCGGTGCGTTGATGAGGGTGGCGATGAAGATGCCGATGACGCCGGTGCGTTGGGCACCCAGCATCCGCCACGTGGCGGCGCCGGGCCGAGAGAAGTCGGTGGTCTCAGTGAGGGATACCTCCCCGGTAGGTGGTTCATCGGGGAGGTACCACGACCACGTCCGCATGCGTGGATAGTGAGTCATAAGGACTCATCTTATAGCGCAATGCGCATAAGGTGGTGATTTAGATTACAGCGAAGAAGGATCGCTGTAACGGGTTGCGCGGCTTAAGCCAAGTGGTAGTTGTCCACGTCGTAGCCGTTGAACTCGCGGTCGACGCCGTAGTCATCGATGGAGGTGAACTGCGTGCCGTTTTCGATGGCAAAGCGCAGGTTATCCACGCGGGTGGACGGATCACCGCTGACGGCACCGGCCGGAAAATAGAAGGTGTCCCCACTCTTGAGCTTGACGATGAGTGATTCGAAGCTCATTCCTGATCTCCTTGCCTGCTGCTGATACGGTGGCGGCGCAAAACTGCGCGCGGGCACCGATCCATCACGATCGATGCCGATTAACCCTCGATTCAAGCAGGTCGGGCCCGTGCAGGCAAAGGAGTGAGATCAAGGCAACGAAACACGCACCCCCAAGGATGGGGGATTAGTTCTCCTCTTCGGTGTGGAGTCGGTGCTTGCCCTCGGACTCGTGGTCGTCGGTGATGCGGGAGGTGTCGGCATCCTTCTTGTCGGCGTTGCTGACCTCGATCTCGGTCTCGACGGCGTCCTGAATAGCGGTTTCTTCCTCGCGGTGCTTGGCCAGCTGCTCATCCAGGGAGCCCAGCAGCTCCTCGTCGCGCTCGACAACGCCTTCCTCAGCCAGGTCGGACTCCTTCTTGGCATCGTCCTCAGTGGTGGAGGTGTAGACCAAGGTGGATCCCTGCGGTGCAGACGGGGAGGAGAAATCCTCCACGCGCGGCGGGACGGCGGACTCCTTCTCCTTCTTCTGGGTGAAGAAGTAGTAGATGCCGCCGCCGATGGCCGCAAGGGCGGCAACGAGCGCGGAGATCAGCCAAACCTTCGAGCCCTTCTTGTCCTTACCGCTGATGCGGCGGGCCTTCTTTTCGGCCTTGGAAGCCTTCTTCTTAGCCTGCTTGCGGGCCTTGGAGGCCTTCTTTTCTGCCTGCTTCTGGGTCTTCTCCCACTGCTTGGAGGCCTTGTCCTGGGCCTCCGCGGCAGCCTCGGAGAGCTTTTCGGTGGCTTCTTCGCTGCGTTCCTTCAGCTCCTCCAGGGCGCGCTCGAGGCGGGAGTGCGCGGCCTTGGTTACGGCACCCGCTTCGCGGCGGGCCTCGGAGAACCAATCACCATCGCGCTCTTCCATGCGGGCGGCGGCGGTCTCCAGGACGGAGTAGGCCTCGCGAGCCTTTTCATCGCGGCGTTCCTTGAGGCGCTCCACCAGGGCGGAGGTAGCGCTGATGGCTGTGGACAGGGCGGCGGGGTTCATGGGCTCAGGTGCTCCTTTATGTCAATACTGAGGTGATGTGTGTTGGACAACTGTTTATGGAGTGATTGTCGGCGCCGAACCGGGGTGTGCCCGCGTTCGCGCTGGATACTCCCTTTCAGCGTAGTGGCGGCGCGCAGGTCCCGCCACCATATGCGCAAAGGCCGCGAGCTGTTCAAAGAAAATAGACAGCTTTGTACGGATGAGGCGGGTTTTTATTCATTGTGGGTTTGCGTTAACGGTGCAGCTGACTGGGTTCTAAAGGTATCACCAATACTAAAACCCTTTCGCGAGAAATGGACAGCTTGGTACGTTTTGGGACATCAACACCGACGATAAACAACGATAACCTGCAGAGGAGGTGAGCATGTCCCCGCGACTCTCCGCATCCGCGCCACTAGACCAAATCAGCGAAGATACGCCTAAGGAGCTCAAGCGCACCGCTCTCTCTTTCGAGGTGATCCCGCCGCGTCACGATGCGGACGCCGCCAAGATTGACCGCTTATTGGCCACGCTCGCCGCGTATAACCCCGACTACATCGCCGTCACCAGCTCCCAGCGCTCCGGGTGGCTGGAGGGAACCGCGGCGTTTATTGAGAAGATTTCGCGCGATACCGCGATGCGTCCTTTGGCCCACCTGGCCTGCACGGCCGGCACGGAGGAAGAGCTCGTTGGCTGGATCGACACGCTGGTCGACGCCGGCGTCCGCGGCCTCCTCGCCCTTCGCGGCGACCTGCCGGAGGGCGGCATGCCCGAAGGTCATCTGCCGCACGCTGATTCCCTGGTCCGGCTCATCCGCCGCTGGGAATCCGACCGTGTGGCGCGCTTGGCGGCCGGGCGCTTGGCGGTGGGCGTGGCCTGCTATCCCAACGGCCACGCCGAGTCCGCGACGCCGGACGAGGATATCGACGTCCTTTTGGCCAAGCAGCGCCTCGGCGCAGACTTCGCCATCACCCAGCTTTTCTTCGACGCGGAGGACTACGTCCGCTTCGCCCAGCGCGCCCGGCTGGCGGGTGTGCGCATTCCGCTGATCCCCGGGATCATGCCTATGACTAGCCGTGCTCGGGTGGAGCGAATGTGCCAGCTGTCCGGGTTGGACGGGCCGACCAAGGTCCTTGACCAGCTCGCGGCAGCGACCTCCCCCGAGGAAGAGAAAGAAATCGGCATGCAGATTACGGCCTCGTTGGCGAAGTCGGTGATGAACGCCGGCGCCGACGGGCTGCACATCTACACGCACAACAATCCAGACATTACGACTGACCTGCTACATCGAATTGGAGCCATCCCATGACCGCATCCTTCCCCAAGGCCACGATTGAGGGCTACCCACGAGTCGGTGCCCACCGCGAGCTCAAGCGCGCGCTGGAGTCCTACTGGTCCGGCAAAATCGACGCCGAGACCTTCGAATCCGCCGCGCACTCCCTGCGCCTCGATACTTACGCTCGCCTCAAGGAGCTGGGTCTCACTGAGGATTACGCCATCCCGGCCGACGTCGCCTACTACGATCACGTCCTCGAAACCGCACTGACCGTGGGCGCTGCCCAGGGCGAGAGCCTCGATGATGAGTTCACCCTGGCCCGCGGTAACAAGGACACCGCGCCGCTGGAGATGACCAAGTGGTTCGACACCAACTACCACTACATCGTTCCTGAGATCACCGATGACCAGGCTTTTAGCGCCCGCCCGCAGCGCGTGCTGAAGATCGTCGAGGAGGCCCGCGCCGCCGGTCACACCGTGCGCCCAGTCCTCGTCGGCCCGGTGACCCTGCTGGCGCTGTCCAAGCAGGCCGAGGGTGCCACCAAGCAGCCCCTGGACCACCTCGATCAGGCAGTCGAGTCCTACCTCACCGTCTTGGCTGAGCTTCACGACGCCGGCGTCGAATGGATTCAGCTCGCCGAGCCCGCCCTGGTCGCCGACCTCGTCGCCGCTGACGACTCCACCCTCGCCGCCGCACTCAAGAGTGCCTACGGCCGCATCCTGAGCGCGGAGAAGCGCCCGCAGGTTTACCTGACCACGCCCTATGGTTCCCTCAACGCTGGCCTCGATGTCATCGCCGAGCTGCAGCCGGAAGCGGTCCAGGTGGATCTGTCCGTCGGCACCCTGGCCCTAGATAATTCCTACCTCGAGCGCGTGGCCAAGCTCGCCGAGGCCACCCACCTCGCCGCCGGCCTGGTCGACGGTCGCAACGTCTGGGCCGCCAACCTGCGCGACCTGCGCGAGAAGCTCGAGAGCCTCGGCGAAGGCGTTTCCGTAACCACCTCCGTGTCCCTCCAGCACGTGCCGCACACCGTGGAGGCGGAGACCTCCCTTCCGGTGGACGTCGCCACCTGGTTCGCCTTCGCTGATGAGAAGATCCGCGAGGTCGTCGCACTCGCCGCCGGCCCGCTGGACACCCCGGAGGCCTATGCGCAGGCCGACCGCGCCGTGCGCACCCGCGCCGAGTCCTCCCGCACCCACGACCAGGCAGTGCAGGACCGCACCGCGCAGCTGCCGGAGGGCCAGGTTCAGCGCCAGCCGGAGTTCGCCGAGCGCAACAAGGCACAGGAGGCCCTCGGCCTGCCGCAGCTGCCGACCACCACCATCGGCTCCTTCCCGCAGACTGCTGAAATTCGCGCCGCCCGCGCCGCACACCGCAAGGGCGAGCTCTCCGACGCCGACTACACCGAGGCACTGCGCAACGAGGTGAAGTCCGTCATCGAGCTGCAGGAGCGCCTGGGCCTGGACGTCCTGGTCCACGGCGAGCCGGAACGCAACGATATGGTGCAGTACTTCGCCGAGCTTCTCGACGGCTTCGTCGTCACCGAGAACGGCTGGGTCCAGTCCTACGGCTCCCGGTGCACCCGTCCGCCAATCGTCGTCGGCGACATCTCCCGCCCGAAGGCCATGACCACCGAGTGGGCGAAGTTCGCGCAGTCCCTGTCCGAAAAGCACGTCAAGGGCATGCTCACCGGCCCGGTGACCATCCTGGCCTGGTCCTTCGTGCGCGATGACGTTCACCAGTCCGTCTCCGCCGACCAGCTCGGCGTGGCGCTGGCCGACGAAGTCCGCGACCTCGAAGAGGCCGGCATCGACATCATCCAGATCGATGAGCCCGCCCTGCGTGAGCTGCTGCCGCTGCGCGAGAAGGACCGCAAGGCCTACCTCGACTGGGCGGTGCGCTCCTTCCGCCTCGTAGCACTCGAGGCCAAGCCGACCACTCAGATCCACACGCACCTGTGTTACTCGGAGTTCGGCCAGATCATCGACGCCGTCGCCGGCCTCGACGCCGACGTCACCTCCATCGAGGCGGCCCGCTCCCGCATGGAGCTGCTCGAGGACATCGATGAGAAGTTCCACTCCGAGATCGGCCCGGGCATCTACGACATCCACTCCCCGCGCATCCCGTCCGTGGCGGAGATGGCCGAGCTCATCCGCGCCGCTCTGAAGAACGTGCCTGTGGAGCGCTTGTGGGTCAACCCGGACTGCGGCCTGAAGACCCGCGGCTACGAGGAGACCGAGGCCTCCCTGCGCAATATGGTCCTCGCCCGCGACGAGGTCCGCTCTAGCCTCTAGAGGTTTAAATCTTTGGATTTAAACCTTTTAAAAGTAGCCCATCGCCGTCAGCTCACTGAGCGCGGCGATGTCTCCGTTTCCGGCCCTATCGAAGTGCAGCGCTTTGAGCCCCGCGGCCCGGGCGCCCTCGACATCATTGGCCACCGAATCACCGATCATCAGCGTGGAGCCAGGCTCCACTTCCAGTCGCCGACAAGCCTCAAGGTAGGCCTCTCGGTGCGGCTTCGGATGGCCCATCTCCACGGTGGGGAAGAGCTCAACGCCTGGCAGGTCGAGCCCGCCTGCCCGCAGTTTGCCCATTTGCATGTCTCGCGCCCCATTCGTGAGCACACCGACCTTGAGCCCTAAATCCAGGACATACTCGAGTGCTTCCCGCGCGCCCTCCACCGCGCACCAATGCTTCTCGTAGGCGGCTAGGTACTTGGCATATTCCGCCAGCGCCTCCTGCTCCGTCATTTCTGGGCGGCCCAAGAACTCGCGGCAGCGCTCCACGCGCTGGCCCTGGTGGGTGACCTCGCCGCGCTCGTAGGCGGCGAACCATTTCTTTTCGATCTCCGCGAAGCGCTCGTGATGACCGCCCGGCAGCCACTCCTCGACGGCCGCATGCATCGCGGCGGTGTGGTCCATGAGGGTGTCATCGAGATCGAAGAGAACGGCGCGGATCATGCTTGTAACCCTACGCAGATCGCTCACAGCGTTGTGCCGGAACGACGCGGTGGGCGAAATTTCCATACAATGGCTGGCATGACTCAGAAGACCGCAACTGCAACGATGCACACCAACTACGGTGACATTGTTATCGACCTGTTCGGTAACCACGCACCGGTAACCGTTGAGAACTTCATCGGCCTGGCCAAGGGCGAGAAGGACTACACCACCCAGAACGCCAAGGGCGAGCAGTCCGGCCCGTTCTACGATGGCGCTATTTTCCACCGCGTCATCGACCAGTTCATGATCCAGGGCGGTGACCCCACCGGTACCGGCCGTGGCGGCCCCGGCTACCAGTTCCAGGATGAGTTCCACCCGGAGCTGCAGTTTGACCGCCCGTTCCTGCTGGCCATGGCGAATGCCGGCCCGGGCACCAACGG
The DNA here is from genome assembly GCF_001811515.1 of Corynebacterium sp. HMSC076G08. Classification (NCBI taxonomy): domain Bacteria; kingdom Bacillati; phylum Actinomycetota; class Actinomycetes; order Mycobacteriales; family Corynebacteriaceae; genus Corynebacterium; species Corynebacterium sp. HMSC076G08. The sequence continues at coordinate 95,561 of NZ_KV805079.1, forward strand.
CTCCCAGTTCTTCATCACCGTGGCGCCGACCCCGCACCTGAACAACCACCACACCATCTTCGGTGAGGTCACCGACCCGGCTTCCCAGGAGGTCGTGTCCAAGATTGCTAAGGTCTCCACCGACCGCATGGACCGTCCGGCTGAGGACGTCGTCATCGAGTCCATCGAGATCGCCTAAGCGTTCTTAACTTTTCATCCGAGCCCGCTGCCACGTGATGTGGTGGCGGGCTCGTTGTTTTAGGAGTCTGCGTGAAGAATTATCTCCGTTCGGCACCGGTCACCGTTGTGTTCATGGTGCTGTGCATTGGGGCATGGTTGGCTACGGCCGTCCAAGGCAAGACCCTGGCCACTCCGTATTACGAAAGTTCCTTGGCTCAGGACTGGACGTTGTGGGGACCGGATGTGGCTGCGCATCCCGCCATGGTGCTCACAGCCGGATTCATGCATCTTGATGCCGGGCACTTGTTGGTCAACATGGTGATGCTGCTCTTTGTGGGCAGGGAAGTAGAACGCGCTTTGGGTAGTGCGCTCTATGCGGCGGCCTACCTTATCTCGGTGGTGGGCTCCTCGGCCGCGGTGCTGTGGATGGATTTTGACACGCCCACGGTGGGTGCCTCCGGTGCTCTCTTTGCGCTCATGGGTCTACTCATTGGTGTGTACCGCAGCCGCGGTCTAGACCTGCGCGCACCCATCGTCCTCGTGGTGGCCAACGTTATCTACAGCTTCGTGGCGGAGAACGTCTCCGTGTGGGGGCACTTGGGCGGTTTGCTCACAGGACTGCTGTTGGCACCATTCCTCTTTCGCAAACGCACGTGGCTGCGGTGGCTGGGGATATGGCTTATTGCTGTCGTGGTAGCCGTGTTAGCGGCGCTGCGAGCTGGGCTTTGGGGATAACTCGGGCGTGTTATCCACCAAAACCTTTGTGCGAAAGAATTCCACACAAGTTATCCACATTGTGGATAACTACATTTTTGTAATTTACCGAACGTGTGCGCCAAGATAACCGCAGATCAGCAGCTTAATCGGTTGAATTCGAAGTTTTTGTGCGGGCTGTGGGAAGCGTGAAAACACTTATCCACAGGGTGTGGAGAAAGGCTGTGGAATTCGTTTTCCACAGAGTTATCCCCACCCTGTGGATAACTTTGTACCCAAGGTGTTAACAGCGCTCCGGTTGCGGGGTGGGTGGTGGTGTTTTAGTC
>NZ_KV805079.1:96859-97279 GCF_001811515.1 Corynebacterium sp. HMSC076G08
TGGGGGATTTGGAGACTTATTTCTCCTATCGCAGTTCGGGGTTGGATCTTGTGGGGCTTGCGGTGGGCAGTGTGGATGATTTACGCGCGCGTGGTGCATCAAGGGCTGATGCTGCGGAGTTGGCTGGATTGCATGGGGTGTATTTCGGGCCGACGCGTTTTACGGGCAAGCAGCGCCAGGCGCGTGCGGCTGCGGTTGCTCAAAGGCATGATGTGGCGACGTTGAGTTTGATCGAGTCCTATACCGCCAGGGTGAAGAAGGAGTTGGATGCGTGGAATCTGCGTGTCCGCTTGGCAGGCACCCCAGCAGACCGTATCCCGAAGGTGGCCAAGGAGAGGTTGAAGCAGTTGCGGCCGCGGCGGGTGCCGGAGGTTGGGGTGCGTCTGACGTACCGGAAGGTGGGGCCGCATTCGTTGACGA
>NZ_KV805079.1:97379-112339 GCF_001811515.1 Corynebacterium sp. HMSC076G08
AGGTGGGGCCGCATTCGTTGACGATTACTGATTCGCCGCTGCGCATTAGTGAGATGCGCGGGACGTTGGAGTCGATTAATCCGGCTGATTTGTTGGATGCGGCAGGCCAGGTGTTTTTCAACCAGGCGCATGGGGGCACTAAGCCTGCGGTAGCTACCAATGTGGTTGTGACCTTGGATGAGTTGGACCAGATTGCGCGGGGTGAGGGCGATGATATTGAGCTGGTACTCACCAACGGTGGGCGGATGACGGGTCGGGAGTTTGTTTCTTATAAGTTTGCTGAGGTTGGGTATGTGACGTTGGTGCATCCAACGATTGGGCCGGTGTGGTTGCACAGGGTGCGGCGTTTGGCTGGGTTTGAGCAGCGGATTATGGCCAGTGCGGAGCATCCGACGTGTGCGCGTGAGGGGTGTAATAAGCCGGCGGATTATTGTCAGGTGCATCATTTGGTGCCGTGGCAGGCGGGTGGGACCACGGATCCGCCGAATTTGACGATGTTGTGTGCTTATCACAATGGCATTAATGATGATGATCCGGATAAGCCGACTGGTGCTGGCTATGTCTTCCGGTTGCGGGGTGGGGTGGGTTATGTGCCACCCTGGGCGGAGCCGATTACGTCCCAGCCGGCGTACAAGGCAGCGCAAGCAGCATTGAAGCAGCAGGCTAACGGGGACGTACTCGACGCAGTACCGCCGGATACCTAAACCCCAATCCCAAACACACGCTGAAGCGGAAGCCACCGGGTGGCTCCCGCAACATCGGCGATCCCTACTTAGGAGCCAGCGCCACCTAAAATTTTGGTCACCAGGTTTAGGCGCGTGCTGGCGCCGAAGATGGTGATGAGGCGCGAGACGTGCTTCTTCACGGCCGATTCCGAATAGTGGGTGGCGGCGGCGATCTCTGAATTGGAGTTGCCGGCGAGGAGGAGTTTGAGGACGGCTATTTCGGCGTCGTGAAGCTCGTGGCTCTCAATGGCGGCGGCGACGGGATCGCGTGGGGTGGCGGGCTCACCGATGTAGTCGACCAAACGGTGCATGGCGGCGGGCGCCACGACGGTGCCACCTTCCACAGCGGCGCGAACCGCCTCAATGATGGAGCGCGGGCGTTGGTTCTTCAAGATATAACCCGCGCCGCCCGCCCGCAGGATCTTCAGCATCGTGTCATCCGAGTCGAAGGCGGTCACCGCCAAAAACGTCGGGGGATTCGGTCCAGAATTAAGGTGCTTGAGCAGCGTAATGCCGTCCATGTGTGGCATGTGAATATCGGCGAGGACGAGGTCCGGATTGACTTCTTCAATCTGCGCTAAGCAATCCGCACCATTGGTTGCCTCACCGACCACCGTGATGTCTTCGGTGGTCTGGAAATAGACGCGGAGCGTCGAGCGAACGAGCTCATCATCATCAACGAGGAAAACCCGAATGCTCATGGAGAAACAGTTTAGCCGCACCACCAGCGCTGGGGGCTGGTGGAGCAACGGAAGTGGTCGGCGAATTCGCTCGCGTACGACCTGTAGAAGGTGAATCCGGTGGACTCAGTGCTCTCAGTTGCGGTGGTTGCAGCGGTAGCTTCAACAGGAGTCTCAGCAGCGCTGGCAATTGGTGCCGAGAACAGCGCGAGTGCTGCGGCGGCAACGGCGAGGGAAGTACGCATGTCGAACCTTTTAAAATCTAAGAAATAGCGGACTATCGGGCAATCTTACTATATTTTCCTTAGGCAGGCGGCCGGAAGAGAAAGGCGTGTGACCCAGAGATTGCCTTCTTTGCCGCTGCCGAAGCTGCCGTGCATCCTGCGAACACGGCGGGCGATTTCCCCCAAGCCCAGATTCGTCGTCATGTACTGGCGTGATTGTTGCGCCGCAATCTCGGAAGTGATCACGAGGTCGATGGATTTGGAGCTGCCGGTGGCCTCGATGCTCACACGGGATTCAGGGCGAGCGTACTTGAGGATGTTAATGGCGAGTTCAGAGAACACGAGGGAGAGCTTTTCCGGTAGCGCGAGCTCACCGTTCTTGCCTACATTGATCTGTGCTTCGCAGTGGAAGCCGTGGCTGCTCAGGAAGCTAACCATGGTGTCGAGGTCTTCTTCCAAGGACTTAACTCCCTGAGTCACGCTCTCATTCTTCATCACGCGCAATAGATCACGGACCTCGCCCATGGCCCGGCGGGCGTCGTTAGCAATCGCTTCCGCGGAGTCAGCCGCGGAGGGATCCGTTTGGGTCAGCGCCAAGGTTTCGGAGCGCATGACCACGGAGGTTAGCGTCGCAGCCACCGAATCATGAAGGGCGGTCATCAGCGCCTCGCGTTGCTCGGCGGCGCGCTGTTCGGCGGCAAGACGCTGGTCCCGGTTTTTGCGCAGCGCGGCCCCAATGACGATGGCTACCGCATACAAGATGAGAGGCAGCGACAGGTTCAAGGGATCGAAATCCGGAAGATAGTTGTTCGCAGGATCCGTCGTGACGAGGTAGGTGTACGCCACCGCTGGAAGGACCGCCCACAGCCAGCGCGTGCGAAACGCCACGATGCCCACGATGACGGGGCTCCACGCCAAGAGCAGGAAAGACCGCCACTCCGAGAGCCACACCGTCAGCGCAAAAAGCGCACCGTATCCGCAGGCCGCCACAAGAGGGTAGCGGAGGGCCAGCGGCGTCAGCGTGACACCGAGGCCGGCGAGTACGAGTGCGCCAGGGGTGAGGAAGCTTTTGTCGACCGTGACGGTGAGCATCACCAGAATGATGCAGCCGACACCGGCGATGCTATAGAACCTCGAGGAGTTCATTGGCGGCGATGAAAACTAACGCCAGCCCATCGTCATCAACAGGCCGATGATGGCCAGGCCGAAGCCGATGCCGTAGTTCCACGGGCCCAGCTCCTGCATGAACGGAATGGACTCGCCCGCCAGGTAGTTCACGACCAGCCAGAGCAGGCCGAGGAGCATGAGGCCCAGCATGATGGCGATGTACCACTTCGGGGTGCCCTCAGAGTTGATCTTGACCGGGGTGCGGTTAGTAGCAGAGCTGGAGGACTGCGGGAGTGCGGAGCCCTCCGTCGTGATCTTGGACTTTGGCATTGTTACACCTTCACGAAGAATAGGGGGGTTAATCTGTGGAATACCTTAGCAGCTGCGGCAATTAGAGCTACTGCGGCAGCAGCGCCGCAGGGTCAAACTCCCAGAACCGGACGTGGATGGTCGCATCCTTGCGGATGACATCGCCGCGGCTTGCCGACGCCCACCCAATCTTGTCGCTGTCGATCGGGTTAGACGTTGGGATGCGCTCGCCCACGTCGAGGGAGCCAGACCAGCCCTTGGCGCGCAGCGCGGATTCGGCTTCCTGCTGGGTGGAATGCGTCAGGTCCGGTGCCTGGATGAGCATCGCGTTCGAGACCTCCAGGGTGACCTGGCTGCCCTTGGGCAGCTTCTGGCCCTTCTCGACGACCCTGAGCACCTGGTTTTCCGGAAGCTCAGAGTCCACCGAGTTCACGTTGACGTCAAAGTCCATGGAGGACAGCATCTCGACCGCGCGGTCACGATCCATGCCGCTGACATCCGGGACGCTAACTTCCTTCTGACCCTTGGAGACGGTGATCCGCACCTTCGAGCCCTTGGACAGCTGCGTACCGCCCGCCGGGTTCTGGGAAATGATCTCGCCCGCGGGGGCCTCATCATTCACCTGCTCGACGTCGGTGTGGAGCTCTAGCTCGGCTTCCTCCAGCGCGGCGGTGGCTTCATCCAGCTTCATGCCGGTGAGATCCGGGACCTCGGTGACCTCCTTGCCGGAGGACACCGTCAGCGTGACCGAGGAGTTCTTCTGCAGCTCTGAGCCTTCCGCAGGGTTGATGCGGATGACCTTGCCGCGCGGTACATCGGGGCTGGCTTCCTCGTTGATGCTTACCAGCAGGCCAAGCTTCTCTAGTTCCTCCACGACTTCGTTGCGCGGGCGGTTGGCCACCTTCGGGATAGTCACCATGTTCGCGCGCTGGGCTGCTTCATGCTGCTCCTGCTCGCGCTCGCGGGCCTCTTGGCGGGAGCTATCCCAGAAGTCCCAGGCAAAATAACCAATGATGGCGACGAGAGAGGCCGCGAGCAGCGCCGCCAGCCACTTCAGACCGGAGCCGGACTCATCGTCTTCAGAGGGACGAGTCGAGGCCACCGGTGCGCGGTGCTGCGCGGCCACGGGTGCCACCATCGTGGTGGGGTGATCCTCATCGTTGACGTGGGAGCGTGCTGCCTCCGGCAGCTGGCCCTGGGCCAAACGCTCGAGGTCATCGCCCATCTCCCAAGCAGATTGGTAGCGGTCCGCAGGGTGCTTGGCCATCGCCGTGAGCACGACGGCGTCGACGCCGAGCCGCTGCCGTTCCGTCAGATCTTCAGTGATGAGCTCCGAGGGTGGTGCCGGATCCTCCTGCACATGCTGGTAAGCCACCGCAAAAGGTGTTTCACCTTCAAACGGCGTGCGGCCGGTAACCGTTTCATACATGACGCAGCCCAAAGCGTAGACGTCAGAGCGGGCGTCGGCAGGCTTGCCGCGGGCCTGTTCCGGCGAAAGGTACTGCGCGGTGCCGATGACAGCAGAGGTTTGCGTCATCGCCGACGTGGAATCATCCAGCGCGCGGGCGATGCCGAAGTCCATGACCTTCACCTGGCCGGTGTTGGTCAGCATAATGTTGGCCGGCTTGATATCGCGGTGGATAATCCCGGCCTCGTGGGAAGACTGCAAAGCATCCGCCACCGGTTTGAGCACGCGCGCGGCTTCTTCGACCGGCATGGGGCCATCCTCACGGACGATGTCGCGCAAGGTGCGGCCCTGCACGTATTCCATGACGATATAGGGAACCATCAGGCCTTCGACGTCCTTTTCACCCGTGTCGAAGACGGCAACGATGTTCGGGTGATTGAGCTTGCCGGAATTCTGGGCCTCGCGGCGGAAACGCTCGCGGAAGTTGACGTCGCGCGCCATGTCGGGGCGCAGCATCTTGATGGCGACGGTGCGCCCCAAAACGGAGTCCTCGGCTTCGTACACCTCGGACATGCCGCCGGTGCCGATGGACTGGCGGAGGTGGTACCGATCACTGACCATGGTGGGTTACTGGCCTCCCTGTAGTGCGGATTCTTCGGTGGGGTTGCTCTGTGAGTCTAGTTCGGGCGCGGGCGTTGGGCTGTCATTGACCTGCGGTTGCGTCTCCTCCGTAGGGAACTCGGGCGGCTCCTGATGGGTCGTGCGTTCCGTGGTCACCGGCGGGGCGGGGATGACCGAGTGCGTCGTGGTAACGGTGACCCGGGTCGGCTCCTCCTCGACGGTGGTGATCTCGACAGTCTCGGGGGTTTCCGTTTCCTCTTCCTCCGTGGTCTCCGGCACAACTGTCTCCGTCACGATGACCTCCGTCGGCGCTGGTGGTGGGGTCGGTGCCGTGTTCCCCCACATCCGGTAGGCCATGAGTCCGACGGCCACGAGGGCGGCGATGGCCACGGCGATGAGCAACCCGGTGCCGAAACCACCCTTCTTGTCGGGGCGCTCCTCCGGCTGCGGTGTAGAAGGCTGGACGGCTGGTCGCACCGTGGTGGGCTGCGCCATGTTGGCCAGCATTTCCGTCGAGGCGGAGGGTGAGGGTTCATCGGCGATGGGCGCGAGTGCTGCGGATTTGGGCTGCGGCGGGCGCTGGCCTTGGCGTACGGCCGAGATCGCATTGGTGAACTCGTTGCCATCAGCGAAGCGGGTGTTGGGGTCCTTGCGCAGGGCCATGCCGATCAGTTCCCGGGTGGGCGCGCTAATCGACGTCGACAAGGGCTCCGGCGCCTGACTAATGTGCGCCAGCGCCACCGATACCGAGGAATCACCGCTGAAGGGGCGCTTGCCGGCCAGCATCTCGTAGCCCACCACACCGAGTGAATAGACATCCGACGTTGGGCCGACCTCGTAGCCCTGGGCCTGCTCGGGGGAGACGTACTGGGCGGTGCCGACGACCATGCCGGTGCGGGTCAGCGGCACGGCGGCGGCGGCCTTGGCGATGCCAAAGTCGGTGATCTTGACCTGCCCGTTTTGGGTAATCATGAGGTTGCCGGGCTTGATATCGCGATGCACCAGGCCCATGTGGTGGATCACGGACAGGCCGTGGGAGGCCTGCTCCATGACGTCGAGCGCCAGCGTTTCCGGCAGCGCGCCCTCGCGAGCCAAGAGGTCTGCCAGGGATTCGCCGCGGATGTACTCCAGGGCCATGTAGCAGAAGGTGCGGCCGTTGTCCTCGAGCTCGCGGTAGTCGTAGGTGGCCACGACGTTCTCGGAATCAATGGACTCTGCCGCCTTGGCCTCGTTGCGGAAGCGCGAGAGAAACTCGTTGTTGTCCGAGAACTCGGGGCGCAGGACCTTGAGGGCGACTTCGCGGTCATTGTGGACATCATCCGCCAGCCACACCGTGGACATGCCGCCGTGGCCGACGATCCACTGCAGCTGGTAGTCCTCACCGATCAGTTCTTGGAGGTGCTTTTTGTTATCTGCACTATTCACTACTGCTCACCTCCGTATGCGCGCAGGATGGCACGGCCGATGGGCGCGGAGACCTGGCCACCGGTGGCATTTTGGCCAAGGTGCCCGCCGTCCTTGACCACGACGCCCACCGCGATGTCCTTGTCTGGGTCGAAGGCCACGTACCACGCGTGCGGGGCGAGGCCCTCACCGTGCTCGGCGGTGCCAGTCTTCGAGGCAAAACCGTTTCCGTCGTAGCCGAAGGTGCTGCGTTCGGAAGCGAACATGAGGTCCTTGATGGTGTTGGCTGTTTCTTCATCAACAGCTTCGGCGGCCTGACGTGGTGTGGTGGTGCGCAGCTCATTCATTTGGGCATCGGTGATGCGGTTGACCAGGTAGGGTTCCATGCGCTTGCCCTGGTTGGCGATGGTGCCGGCCATGATGGCTGCCTGGAGGGCGGACATGGTCACGTCGCGCTGGCCGATGGCGGATTGGGCGACTTGGGCGCCGTCGCCAAGCTCACCGAGCGCGCCAGCGGAAGTATTAACACCCAACGAGTATTTCTCACCCACGCCGAAGCCCTCGGCGTACTTGCGCAGCTCATCGGCGCCGATGCTCTCCGACATCTGCACAAAGGCCGTGTTGCAGGACAGCGCGAAGGCCGTCTGCAGGGTGACGCTGTCCGCGCCGCCGCAGGACTGGTTGCCGTAGTTGGTGAGCTCCGTGACGGTATCGGGCAGCGTAATGGACGCTGCGCCGGTCAGCGTGGAGTTCGGCTCGAAGCCGTTGTTCAGGCCTGCTGCAGTGGTGATGATCTTGAAGATGGAGCCAGGGGGAAGGGTGTCCTGCGTGGCGTGGTTGACCAGCGGGGTGCCTTCCTGGTTCTGCAGCTGTTCCCACTTCTCGCCAGCGTTATCACCGAGCAGGTCGGAGACGTTGAAGCTGGGGGAGGAGGCCATGGCCAAAATCTTGCCCGTCGAGGGCTGGATGGCTACGGCCGCGCCGTTATAGCCCGGTCCAGCGAGCTGATCGTAGGCGGTTTGCTGTAGGGCTGGATCGACGGTGACTTCGACGTTCGCGCCCTTTTGCGGCTTGCCGGAGAGTATATCGAGCCAATTGCGCGCCAGGAGCGAATCATCCTTGCCATTGAGGATGTCATTCTGGGAGGCCTCCAGCTGGGAGGCGCCGAAGCGCTCCGAGAGGTAGCCGGTGATGTTGGCAAAGGCCGGGGAGTCGGCGGGGTAGGAGCGGGAGTAGTTGCCCTCGGCGTCGGCAGTGGACTGCGCCAGCACCGTGTTGCCAGCGAAGATCTGGCCACGCGGGGTCGTGCGCATCTCCAGGTAGCCGCGAACGTTCTTAGGGTTATGGGCGTACTTATCCGTCGAAAACGCTTGCACCACCGTGAGGTTTACCAGGAGGATGGCAGTGAGGATGAGGGAAAAAAGGGCGACGAGGCGGATCGATCGGTTCATCGGATGGCCTCCTGGACGGCGGGGAACATGGACGTGTCAGTGGGTGCGTTTGAGCTCAGCTCGCGCGCCGGGCGGCGTGCCGCGTTGGAGATGCGCAGCAGGATGGCCAGCAGCATGTAGTTGGCCATGAGCGAGGAGCCACCCGCAGACATGAACGGCGTGGTCAAGCCCGTCATGGGCAGCAGCGCGGAGATGCCGCCGGTGACGACGAAGACCTGCACGGCCAGCGTCAGGGCCAGCCCTGAAGAGACCAGTTTGCCATAGGTATCACGGCAGGTCAGCGCGGTGCGGAAGCCGCGGGAGACGAGCATGGCAAACAGCACAAGTACCGCGGCGAGGCCAACCAACCCGAACTCTTCACCGATTCCGGCCAGGATGAAGTCCGAGTGCGCTACCGGCACCATGTCCGGGTGGCCCTGGCCTAGGCCGGTGCCGGTAATGCCGCCGGAGGACATGCCGAAGAGCGCCTGGGAGAGCTGGTAGCCGGTGGAATCATAGTTAGCCAGCGGATCCAGGAAGTTGGAGAAGCGTTGCTGGATCTTCTCCGAGACCTGGTAGATGCCGAAGCCACCGATGCCCACGAGGATGACGCCAATGAGCAGCCAGCTCACGCGGTTGGTGGCCATGAAGAGCATGCCGAGCACGGTGCTAAACAGCAGCAGAGCCGGGCCGAAGTCATTGGAAATGCCCATGATGACAATCGCGATGCCCCAGATCACCAGGATGGGGGCGAGATCTCGCAGGCGCGGCAGGGAAATACCCAAGAACTTGTAGCCGGCCACCGTGAACAGTGAGCGCTTCTGGGTCAGCAGCATGGCGAAGAACAAAATCAGCAGGATCTTGGAGAACTCACCCGGCTGGATGGAAAAGGGTCCGAGCCACAGCCAGATGCGGGCGTCGACGCCCGGCGGCTGCGGCCACACCAGGGGTAATGCGAGGAGGATCAGGCCGAGCGCACCCAAGATATAGGAGTATCGGGTGAGCGAGCGGTGATCACGCAGGAGGACGAGCACCAGCGCGAAGAGAATGAGGCCCACGATGGTCCACATCACCTGCCGCACCGCCAGCCCGCCTCCGTTAGCTAGATCGAGGCGCTGCAACAGAATGAGCCCGGTGCCGTTGAGCACCGCGACGATGGGCAGCATGAGCTGATCCGCATAGGGTGCCAGGAAACAGAGCACCAAGTGAGCGACAGCAAAGACGCCGATGAAACCGCCGACGAGGTAGAGCACATCGAGTGTCAGCACGTTGCCTTGGGACAGCTCAAGGCTGACCAAGGTGATGGCGAAAACCACGGTGGCCAGCACGAGCAGGCCGAATTCGGTGCCGCGGGAGAAGAATTTACTCACCTACTTCACCTCCCGGCAGTTTCCTTTGGACGCGCTCTTGTCATCTTTTCCGTCTTTTCCGTCTTTCGAGGCCTTCGGGCAAGGCTTGAGCGCCTTGTCCGAGAGCTGCGACAGCTGCGTTTGCACCTCGTCATAGGAGCCGGAGGGCAGGTTGCCCACAGCGGCACGTTCAGATTCGGGCAAATCCTTCAGCGTGAACGGCGCAAAGTCGCCCGCGCACTCTCCGTGCCCGAGCTTGAGCGCATTGTCCTTGCCTAGGCACGCATTCTGATACGTGTGGTGCAGCGGGCGGCCAAAGATTTCATAATCCGCACCCTGCTGGATAGTGAGGGTGCCACCCTCATCCGTAGCCACGTAATAGTTATTGCCCAGATAATTCTTCATCCAGAGCCCGCCACTGACGACGAGCACGATGACGATGGCAAGGCATGCAATCACCTTCCACCCAATCCGGCTTCGCTGGGGCCGCCGCTGTGGTTCCTCCTGGGGCTTCTCCTCAGCGGCCTGGGCTTTTGGGGGCGAGATCAGCTTTGCGGCGCGGCTCGCGGAAGAATCCGGGTGCGTCGGCTCCGGAACAACACCTTGGATGGCGCCGACGGTGATGGGGGAGTCCTCGTCACCCTCCGCTTCCACGACCTCCGCCACCACAATGGTGACGTTGTCAGGGCCGCCGGAGCGCAGCGCCAGATCCCGCAGGGTGGTAGCGGCCTCTTCGACCGTGCCCTGCTTCAGCGCCTGCTCGATGGTGGAGGCCGTTACCGGATCCGATAGGCCATCCGAGCACAGCAGGAGGCGGTCGCCCGGTTCAGCATCGAGCATAAAGAGAGTCGGCTCCACCGGGCGGCCCGTGTAGGCCTTGAGGATCAACGACTTCTGCGGATGGGAGGAGACATCCTCCGGATCGAGCTTTCCCTCATCCACTAGGGACTGCACATAAGTGTCATCCTTGGTGATCTGGGTCAGCTTCCCCTTACGCAGCCGGTAGCCGCGGGAATCACCCACGTGGCACACGCCGAACTCGGAGCCGTTAAAAAGCAGGGCGGTCAGCGTGGTGCCCATGCCCTCCGTCTCCGGGTGCTCATCCACGTGCTCGCGGATCGCCGCATTGGCGTCTTCCGCCGCCGCGCCGAGCAGGGCCAGCATGTCGTTGTCGCCCGGATCACGCTCGAGGGAGGCCATGTGCTCCACCATGGTGGTGGAAGCGACCTCGCCGGCAGCGTGGCCACCCATGCCGTCGGCCAGCACCAGCAGGTGCGGGCCCGCGTGGGCGGAATCCTCATTGTTTTCGCGGACCAATCCGCGGTCCGTCACTGCAGTAAAAGTCAGGCTTAAAGTCATGCCATCAACCTCACGGTCGTTCGGCCAAGTTTGATATCGGAGCCGACTCCGACTCGTTCTGGCTGGTCAATGCGAACGCCACCAACAAAGGTGCCGTTGCGGGATTCGAGGTCCTCCACGAACCACTCGCTGCCCCTGCGGAACAGGCGGGCGTGGTGGCCGGAGGAGAAATCATCACCGGTGACAAAGTCACAGTCTTGCGCGCGGCCCATCGTACAGTCTTCGAGCGTGCCCAGTTCCATGTGGGAACCGCGCAGCGGCCCGTCCACGATGGCGATTTCACGCGGCGCTTCGCGACGCCTCTGGGCCCCCTTCACCGGGGACGATGCCTGGTAGACGCCGGCGGCCTTATTGGCGTCGCGGCGCATGGCGTTGAGCGCGACCAAGATAAACAGCCACAGCAACACCAGCAGGCCGATGCGCAGCGAGAGCAGCACGATCGAATCCATGAAAAGTCCTTACGCTAAGAATCTGGGAACACTTGCCGGGCGGCTTAGTAGCCCTGGTCTTCGAGGCCGGTGATGCGCACCTCGATGTGGGAGTGACCGAGGGTGATCACGTCGCCGTCGGCAAGCAGCCAGTTCTCAATCGGGGTGTCGTTGACGGTGGTGCCGTTCGTGGACTGCAGGTCCACCAGCACGGCGTCCTGGCCGTTCCAGGTGATCTCCGCGTGCTGGCGGGACACACCGGTATCCGGCAGGCGCAGGTCCGCGTCGTTGCTGCGGCCCAGAATATTGGAGCCCTCCTGCACGTGGTAGACGCGGGAGGAGCCGTCCTGCAACATGAGCGTCACCGCAGGGCCCTGCGGCGCTGGCTGATTCGGGGTGGGGGCCATGAAGGCGGTGGTTGCGGCCTCGTCGGCGTTGTGCGGCTGGGTCATAGAGTCCTCCTGACCATGGTCGTGGTGGAAAATCGCATCGAATCCGGTTTCTTCGGTGGGCTCGTGATCCAAAAAAGAGGACACGCGCAACTGCCCAGTCCGCAGCCCCGACTCCTCCGCGATGCGGACGATGACCGGCCCGGCGAGGGACCAGCCACTGTTACGGATGAAGCGGGTGAGCTGATCAGCTAGATCCTTGGGAACATCCCGGTCCTGTGAGAGATTCTCGATGTCCTTGGAGGACACGCCGACGGTCATGACGTTGGGGCTATAAAGCTTGCCATCATCACCGCGGGACAGATTGTCTTGCGCCTCCTGCTTGAGAAGCTCCTCAATCTCTGCGGGGACGACTTTACCGCCGAAGACAAAGGCCATGCCGTTGTCCAGTCCGCGTTGCAAGGAAGAATCCAGCTTGGCGAGCTTGTCAAGAAATGCCATAGGGTAACGCCGTCCTCCTTTCGGGATGTTCAAGGGAGAGGTATAGCAGCGATCAGTATAGGTTGCTTTCCTCTATTTAACGTAGACGCGCGGCCTATAGTTCCCTGGAAAGTTCGGGTTTGCCAGCGGATTTGTAGAATCTGTTGGACTGCGTGCTAAGGTTAGCTAGTCGCCAAGACATCAATACCCTGCCCGGGTGGCGGAATTGGCAGACGCGCTGGCTTCAGGTGCCAGTGTCCTTATAGGACGTGCGGGTTCAAGTCCCGCCCCGGGCACGCTGTGAAGTCTCGAGACATCGTTCCGGTCGGTGTCTCGAGATTTTTCTTTTTCAGTGGCCTGAGTTCGCTAGGCCAGTACGACGTATCAAGAAAGCGTCAATGGATTAAGGTCGTTGTGCCCGTATAGCGGGGACGCGTGAATTGTCTTTGATCCATACCGCGGCGTGAGGATCAATGAAGTCCGCTACTTCTTGAATAGCGTTATCAACGGAGTCGAGATGTGCGACTTCACGGGCTCTATCGCGTTGTTGAACGATTGATTCGTGGTGAGAGCACCTATTCCTCATTTTGTAAACAATGACTACAAGTTCTTCAAACTGCTGTCTACTGTCAGGCGTTCTCTTCAACGCCTTCTTTACCTGGGGCCAGATACTCGCCTGATAGTGACTACTCAAGAGGAAACGCCAGAAGTCGAAGCTGAGTTCAGCGATGATTTTTCCTGGTGGTGCACCTTCCTTCCCGGCCCGTTTCTTCGCTTTGCGGATATTCTTCTTCGCTGCATCGTTGAAAGGGATTCGATCGTTGTCAAACCATCGCTCGCCGTACCTTCCGGTTAGGGCATTGTGAATGCTATTTCGGAGGAGTACTTCGAGGTGTTCGATGTCTGCGAGATAGGTTTTCGTGAGGTGAGTATTCCAAAGGTAGAGCGTTTCTGGTGATGGATGATCGGCGTACCTGCTCATTCGCGCAGATGAAAACCACTGGGACAGCTGTACTTGGGCTGGGCTTGGATTATCCATATGGATATGATAATGTGCGCTTTGAAAACCCCGGAACGATCCCTGCACTACGAAAGTAGGAGTAAATCGCCGGGGTTATTGATATCTTCGGGGAATTATAGCGGCCAGAAATTCGAAGTTTTTCGCCCTTATTTACCGTGAATGACAGCGACAGATTTGTGATCCCTTGGGCTTGGGAGTTGTGGCAGTAGCAGCTACCTTTGAAGGATGATTACTAATGAACTCCGAGAACTACTGACCGCAGCCACGACCCATGCGCAGCGTTTCCACGACGGGGTAGATCACACCGTAGCCGCAGCCCTCCTGACCGAATCCGGCAAACACGTGCTCGGTTTAAACGCATATCATTTTCTCGGTGGCCCCTGTGGTGAAATCTCGGCCTTAGCTAACCACGCTGCTAGTCATCCAGAGGATCCGATCCGAGCGGTAGTCGCCGTCCACGGTCCGACTGGCCAGGTGCTTTCGCCCTGTGGAAAGTGCCGCCAAGTGCTATTTGATACTGATCCGTCTATCCGGTGCATCGTGCGCGGAAGCAATGGACTTGAAGCACTCACTGTGGAAGAGCTCTTACCGTTCGCATATAACTGGCGTGACATGGACAAAGAGCAACGCATCTATATGTGGGAAGGTTACGAGGAATCAATTCGAAGCGGAGAAAAGCAACAAACCATTCGGGTGGATGATCCCTTCCATGAAGGAAGCGCCCAGATTGTCTTTGAGAAAGAATCCGGAGAGGTCGTCACCATTCCCGCAGCGGTCACGTCAGTTGTTTCTACCCAGCGGAGGTCCTTGACGGAGGAACAAGCCCGAAGAGATGGCTTTGGCTCTCTTGCTGAGCTTCATGAAGCGCTTGATACTCACTATCCCGGATTAGCTGAGGACGACGAAGTCGACGTCGTTGAGTTCACGCTCCGCAAGGCTTAAAAGCTTTGGCGAAGCCCACGCGGAAATGATTTTACCTAGACTGTCGGTATGTTCGGCCCCGCTTCCGCCCTGCCACCGCGGCTTATAGATTTCCCTGTGCTGCGGTTACCGTTTGTGGAGTTCGTGCTTGTTGGGCTGCTGGTGGCCCTCTTTTTCGTCGATACGCAAGGAACTGATGCTGAGAGTGGCTTCCTTGCAGTCTTTGTGCTTCTTCCCGCACTCGTGTTTCTGGGAATTGCTTACCTTGTTTCCCTGCCCATGCAGCGGAAGGTCATTACAGATTTCCGCCTGGATGCCGTTTTCGTCGTTATCGGGGCGGTTGGTCTCTTCGGCTGGATCGAGCAGATGCTCATCGCTTTGCCCTTCCTGTGCTGCCTACCCGTGGGGCTTTCAGCACTGATTCGCAGAGGCATCGCCTTTGCGTTGTGGAAGAAGGGTAAAGGCCCTCAACTGCCGGAATGAGGTTACGCGCTTTGCCAGCGCATCCTGCCATCAGAAGCGGGTGCGCATGTCATCGGGACACCTCTCTTTGATACGCCGCTTCCGCCGCTGCAATACGCGCCGGGATGAACGTAGTTCTCCTGCACGGCGGGTGCTTCATACACCGCGGCGGCTTCTTGAACTGGAGGATTCGCAGCCAGCATCTCGTCCGAGCACTGTTGCGTCCAGCCAGAGGTTCCATCGCTGAAGAATGTCGTTCCGGTTTCGTGCAGCGAAGGGTCTCCACAAGATGCGATGGTTTTCTCCATCGGAGAAGGCTGCGCCGCGCCGGGAGCCTCGGTGAAGCCGATGACTTCCTCTTGTGGTTGATCTATGTTGACGCCTTCGACGTTTTCCTCGGTAGCGGGGAGGGTGGGCTGTGGGCCCTCGTCTGCTGTTTCGGCAGTGGTGCTGGCTGTGCTTGTCGACGGCCCACTGCTACTCGTCGAGGTATTCGTGGAAGGTTCGAGGTCGAGGGAACAGCCGCTGAGAAAGAAGAGTGCAGCGGCAAGAGAGAGAAATCGCTTCATCACAGGTCCTAATGATATGCCGTGGTGTGCGGTGAGCACGCTGTTGCGACCGGCTATTTGGTAGCAGTGTCGTG
>NZ_KV805080.1:0-14267 GCF_001811515.1 Corynebacterium sp. HMSC076G08
CACCACACCGCTACCATTTCAGTCTTCTGAACAGCCTCCCCAAAGGGACACACCTAATGACGGCTGCCCCCGCAGGGTCGCAGACTCATAGTGATTAGTCGAGGGTCGGCGTGGGGTCCTCGCCGATGACAACTTCCACCGTGACCGCATCGGGGCGCAGGGTCTCTTCCAACTGGGCAGCTACGACACCGCCCTCTGCCTTGACGGTTCGCGTAATGCGCAAGACCGGTTGGTTGCGTCCAACGCCCAGGGCTTTCTGCTCCTCCGTGCGCGCGGTGGCGGCCACGAGAGAATCCCGCTTAAATACGGGTGCCAGGTCAAGCTCCGTCAATAATTCAGTCAGCGGCTTCTGCATTTCCTCTTCCGTGAGGCGCGGTGCCAAGGCCTGCGGGATAAGAAGCGTGGAGGCCATGATGGGCGATCCTTCAGTCATCTGCACCGTGCGGCATTCCCACACGGCATCGCCTTCTTCAATCCCAAAGGTGGAGGCGAGGTGCCCGGGTGTTTCAATAAGCGTCAGCGACAGCACCCGCACCTCAACCTCAAGACCATGCTCCCGTAATTGGTCAAGCGCGCTGCGCCCGCTCGTCAGGCTCAACGTCGGCGGGGTGGCACGCACGAAGGTGCCGCCGGTGCGCCCGCGCTTGCGGTCGATAAGTCCCTCGATCTAGACGATGTCCAGGGCGTGGCGCACTGTCATGCGCGCCACCTTGTATTCCTGAACCAATTCCCGCTCCGTGGGGAAGCGATCACCCGGCTTCAGTTCGCCGGATTCAATCTTGCTCCGCAGCGAATCCGCGATCACCAAATAGGCGGGGCGGCGGCGTTGAGAGGTGGACACGCCTCATAACTGTACCGTGTGCTGGGTTTTTCGCATCTTGAGAGAAAACGCGCCACCTACTTGCGCTGGTTTAGCTCAATGCGTGGGCGCACGCGGATCTCAGTGAGCTGCGTGGTAGGGCCGGCATCAACGGTGGCGCGGATAGCCTTCGCCACCTCGACTGGGGCGATGACATGCTCCGGGTTGTAGTCCTGCAGGCCCTGCAGCATCGGGGTATCCGTCGGGCCCGGCGCGACGGTGGACACGCGGATGCCGAGCTCGCCGAGGCGCAAGCCGTCGGCAAGCGCGTACAAAGCATGCTTCGTGGCGGCGTAAATGACGTTGTCACCATAGGAGTGAATGCCGGCACCGGAGTTAATGAACACCACAAGCCCTTCCGCCGCACGCAGCGCGGGCAGAAGCTGGCGGGTCAGCTCGGCTGGCACGTGCACGTTGAGGTCCATCTGCGCGCGCCAATCCTCTGGCCTAGCGCTTTCCACAGAGCGCTTATCCGCCCGCGCCGCCGCATGCACGAGCACGTCGACGCGTTCAAGCGAAGCCAGTTCGGTGGGGAGCGCTGCGCCGTCGAGAAGCGACAGCAAGTCGATTTCCACCGGCACGATGTTCTCCGCCTCCGGCAGCTCCCCGGCGCGCCGGCCCAGGGCATACACGCGGTGGCCCCGGGCAAGATCCTTGATGATCTCCGCGCCCATTCCACCCGTCGCACCAGTTACAACGGCAGTTTTCACCATGGTTGTTCCTCCTTCTCGTTAGCGGAAACGCTTCGGTACATCCGGCTCCCCCAGCGTCAGCATCAGGCGGTTGGCCCAGTTGAAGAACGCGGAGGAATTGATGACATCGATGATGGCTAGGGTATCGAATCCCACGGCCTCGAGGCGCTCAACGTGGGAGGCGTCGAACGCAAAGGGAGACTCGGTCAGGGCCAGAGCGGCATCGCGGATGGCAGACCACTGCGCCGAGCCCAGGTCAGCATCTACGCCTTCCTCGAGCAGGCGGTCAATCGCCGCGGCGTCACCGCCCTCCTCCTTCGCGCGCTGCTGGTGCACCGACGCGCAGTACTCGCAACCGTTGAGGCGCGAGACTACCGTGGCGGCCAGCTCACGCTCGGCGCGGCCGAGGCCGCCGTCGGTGTTGTAGAAGATGTCCAGGTCCGTGAGCGTGCGCGCCTTGAGCGCTGCTGGGTCGCGGGCTAGCAGGCGGAAGTACTCCATGTCGATGCGCTCGGGCTTAATCAGCGCATCACGCTGCGCGTCCGTGAACTCCTCCTTCGGCTGCGGCGGCACCCAGGGCTTCCAGCCCAGCGAGTGCGCCACAAAGCCCTGCGGCTTGACGACGTCCGGCACCAACGTCCCCTCCCCCGGCACCCACTCCGGGGTCTGGGTGGGACGCGGCGCCTCAGTCACGGGCGTGGGCTGCGCGGTACCGGCAAGCACGGAGAGGCCGTGCACCACGCGCAGCTGAAAAGACAGGAAGCTGACCAGCTGCGCCAGCGTCACGATGTCATCGTCGGACCATCCGGCCGCCTGCAGGTGACCAATCGCGGCCGGGGAGGCGTCCTTGGGGTGGAAGACCAGAAGGTGGGCGAAGTCAAGGGCGGCGGCGAGGCGCGGTGAGCCCTCGAAAAGCGTGAAGCCGCCATCGATGTACGGGCCGCTGGTGATGCCGCGCTCTACAGCGCGGGCTATCTCGGCGGCGAGCTCCTCCGATTCCTCCGCCAGCAGGTCAGAATAAAAGGCGACGGCAGGAGCCGCCTGATACACGCCCGCAACAAACGTCGCGATAGCGTAGCGCTCCGCATAGCTAAACGTGCCGGGCGCTGAAGGCTCGAGGAGCGCGGCGAAGGAGGCTTGTGCGTTCTCCTTTGCTTCGGGCCGGCGCTCGCGCAGCTGAGCCACGTCTCCCTCAACACCCGCCAACAGGTTTATGATGTCTGCCATGAATTAATCCTTTCGTTTTCGCCCAGGCTACAGGCCCAGGTTGAGGTCGCCGGCGCGGTAGCGAGAGCCGGGGATGGCCTCGATGAGCTTCCGGGTAAACGGTGACTGCGGGTTGCTAAATACCTCTGCCGTAGGCCCGCACTCCACCTGCTGGCCTTTGGAGAGCACCGAGACGGTATCGGAAATCTGGTTGACCACCGCGAGGTCGTGCGAGATGAAAATGTAGGTCAGGCCGAGCTCCTCCTGCAGCCGCGCCAGCAGCCGCAGGATCTGGGCCTGCACGGTGACGTCGAGGGCGGATACTGCCTCGTCGAGGATGACCAGCTCCGGTTCCACGATCATGGCGCGCGCAATGGCCACGCGTTGGCGCTGGCCGCCGGAGAGCTCGCGCGGGCGGCGGTCGTAGTAGTCCGGGTTCAGCGCCACCAGGTCCAAGAACTCCTTAGCCTTTTCCTTGGCCGCACTTGCACGCGCCCCCTTCAAGTTCCTCAGCGGCTCCGCTACCGTCTGGCCGATGGACTGCTTGGGGTCCAGGGAGCCGTAGGGGTTCTGGTAGACCAGCTGGATGTTGTTACGCTCTTCACGCAAGGCCTTGCCGCGCAGGCCCACGATGTCACGCCCGCCCACGGTGATGCTGCCCGATGTCGGGGTGTTGAACATGGCGATGCTGCGCCCAGTCGTGGTCTTGCCGGAGCCGGACTCGCCCACGATGGCGTGGGTGGATCCCTTGGCCACGGTGAAGGAGATGTCATCGACCGCGGTGAAGTCGCCGAAGCGCTGGGTCAGGCCTTCCACGCGCACCAGTGGTTCGCCGGCATCCCGAGCAGTCGCCGCGACGTGGGGAACAGAAGAAGCGCGTTCAGCGGTTGCGCCAGCCTTCGCAACAGCGCCGGTGGTTGCTGTGCGGGCGTCGGCGACGGTGAGGGAGGGGGCGTCGGCAAGCAGGCGTTTGGTGTAGTCGTGGCGCGGGTTCGTCAGCACCGTGGCGGCCAGGCCCTCCTCGCGCAGCTGGCCGGACTCCATGACCACGACGCGGTCGGCGCGGTCACCGGCCACGGCGAGGTCGTGGGTAATGAAGAGGATGCCCATGCCGAGCTCTGCGCGCATGTCGTCGAGGAGGTCGAGGATGATCTTCTGCACGGTGACATCCAGCGCGGAGGTGGGCTCATCGGCGATGATGAGGTCGGGCTCCAGCGCCACGGCGGCGGCGATGAGCACGCGCTGCTTCATGCCGCCGGACAGCTCGTGCGGGTACTGGTGATAGCGGCGCGCAGGGTCATCGATGCCGACGCGCTCCAGCAACTCCAACGCCTTAGCCTTGCGCTCGGCCGCAGTACCAACCTTGTGGATGCGCAGCCCCTCCTCCACCGAGGCGCCGATGGTCTGCACCGGGTTGAGGGAGTTGTTCGGGTCCTGCGGGATGAGGCCGATGCGCCGCCCACGCAGCTCACGCCACTCGCGGCGACGCAGCGAAGTGATATCGCGGCCATCGAAGGTGATGGTTCCGGCATCGATGGTGGCATTCGAGGGCAGCAAGCCGATGGCTGCCATGGCGGAGGTGGTCTTGCCGGAGCCGGACTCGCCCACGATGGCGGTCATCTGCCCCGGGTGAACCTCGAGGTTGACGCCTTGCACGGCGGAAACGTCACCACCTGCAGTGGAATAGGACACGTTTAGATCCCGCACGCTGAGCAGGGGCTGAGCTGCATCTTTTATAACAGTCATGTTAGGCCTCCACGGGGAAGTTCTGGGACAGACGGTTAGCGGACATCACCACGGCGACCAGCGCGATGCCAGGCAGGATGATGAGCCACCAGGCGGTGGCCATGAAGTCGCGGCCCTCGGCGATAATGAGGCCCCATTCCGGGGTCGGCGGCGGGGCGCCGTAGCCCAGGAAGCCGAGGATGGACAGCTGCAGGATCGCGGTGCCGAATTGCAGGGTGGCCAGGGCGATAACAGGGGTGAGTGAATTGGGAAGGATGTGGCGGAAGAGCACCGTGGCGTGGGTGGCGCCAGCGCCGTACGCGGCCTCGATGTAGTCCGAGCTGGCCACGGTGATCACCTGGGAGCGGGCCAGGCGCGCGAAGGTCGCGACCGAGGTCGCGCCGACGGCCACAGCCGCTTGCACGGAGCCGAAGCCCAGCACGATGATGATCGACAGCGACAGCAGGATGCCGGGGATGGACAGCAGCACGTCGACGACGCGCATGAGCACGCTATCCACCGCTCCTCGCAGGGAGCCGGCGAGAAGACCGATCAGCGTGCCGACGACGAGGCCGACAGCCACGGCGATCAGCGCGCCGAGCAACGACTGGCGGGCACCGTAGACGATGCGCGCATACAGGTCGCGGCCCACCGCGTCCGTTCCCATGAGGTGGCCGGACTCCCCCGGCGCCAACAGGGCTACGTCGGTGCCCGCGTACGGGTCAGCCGAGGTAAACAGGCTCGGGAACAGGGCGGCCAAGAACGCCACCGCGAGGACGATAATGGCGATGACGGAACCCGGCGCGAGCCATGGGTTGGCCTGCCCCGCGGGAGCGCGGCGCGAGGTTCGCAGGGGTTTGGTGAACGTCACACTCATGAGCGCACCGTCCTTTCTTCAGTGGCGGCAGCGCGGCGTTTCGGGGAACCGGCGCGCAGGCGGGGATCCAGTACCGGGTAGAGCAGATCCACGACGAGGTTGATGATGATGTAGGAAGTTGCGGCGATGAGAACCACCGCCAGCAGAACCGGGGTATCGCGGTTAGCCACGGCTTGGGCCACCATGTATCCCAAGCCGGTGCGGCCGAAGACGGTCTCGGTCACCACGGCGCCGCCGACGAGCTCACCGAAGAGCAGGCCCGCCATCGTCAATGTGGGCAGCAGCGAATTGCGCAGGACGGTGCGCCAGAAGATCCAGGACTCCGAAGCACCGCGTGCGCGTACCGCTTGGACGAAGGGCCGCGATTGTGTCTCGTCTATGGAGCGAATCAGCACCTGAATCAACGGCGCGGCCATGGGTACCGACAGCGTCAGGGTCGGCAGGATGAGGCCTTCGACGGACCCGGGTTCGATAACACGCACCCAGCCCAGCTGGAAGGAGAAGAACTGGATGAGCAGGATGGCAATCCAGAAGCCGGGCAGCGAGACCATGAAGGAAGGCAGGCCCCGGAAGAAGGAACCGATAGCACCGAGCCCCGGCAGCGTGGCGAGGAAGGCAACGAGCACGGCCACGATGAGTGCCACGCCGATGGCGCTGATGGCCAGGATGAGGGTGTGGGGAAGGGCGTCGGCAAGCAGCGTGGCTACCGGGGCGCCCGACTGCGTGGAGTTGCCAAAGTGCCCGGTGAGGAAGCCACCCAGGGACGTGAAGTACTGCACCACAAGCGGCTTGTCCGCGCCCATCTCATCCCGAATGGCATCAATCTCCGCCTGGGATAGGCCCAAGGCGGGATCGCCGAAGCGCGACTGCACGGCATCCGAGGGCAGCGTCGAAAGAAGCAGGAAGGCCACGGTGTAGGTAATGAGCAGCACGAGGAGGGCCTGCCCAATGCGGCTGAGAATCTGGCGGGTTGTCATTTATTTCTCCTCCTCATTCGATGCTGCGCGCTGCGGCGCGGCGTCGATGCTGACCTCGTAGAACCACGGGCGCGCCACCGATTCCGGGCTAAAGCCCGAAATGCCCGGTCGCACGGCATAAACCACGGGTTCCTCGAAGAGCGGGAGCACGTAGGCCTGCTCCGTGAGGTAGTCCTGCACCTCTTCCGTGGCATTGATGCGGCCTTCTTTATCGGGGGTATCGAGGACGGCGTCGAGAAGCTCCTGCAGGTGCTCGTCGATGGGATTGCCCTCCGCGTCCTGGTTGAGGAAGGCATCGCGGTTGTTGATGCCATAGAGCGAGGTGATGACGTCGTAGTCGGCGCGACCGACCATCGAGTGGTAAATCTGCACCTTGTTGATGTCCTTGGCATCGGCGTTCTGGGTGGCCTGGTCACCGGCGTTGACCTGGATGCCGATGCCCAGCTCACCCAGCTGGTCCTGCACCATGGTCATGACTTCCTTGGAACGCGGCTGCGGCAAGGCGGTGTTAGTGCGCAGGACGAGGCGCTGGCCGTCCTTGACGCGGATGCCATCCGGCCCGGGTTCCCAGCCGGCCTCGTCGAGAAGCCGCTTGGATTCCTCCAGGTCAAAGGTATAGGCGGCGGACTGGTCCTTGTAGGCCAGGCCAGTCTCGGCCACCGTCGAGGTGGCGAGCGGGTAAGACTCGGAGAAGAGCACGCGGAGGATCTCCTCGCGGTCCACGCCGTGGATGATGGCCTCGCGCACGCGCTTATCGTGCAGCAACGGGTGATCGAAGCGGAAGGCGAATTGGTTGTTCATGGAGTTCGTGCCGCGGGCAATGATGTTGATGCCCTGTTCCTCAAGCAGCGGCTCCTGCGGAGCGGAGATCTGGCGAGCGATATCGGCCTGGCCGGAAAGGATTGCTCCGGTGCGCACGGATTCCTCGGCAGCGAGGATGTAGTGGACGCCGTCGATCTCCGCACGGCCTTGGTGCTTGACTGCCGGCGGGGCCCAGTCATAGTCCTCGCGGGTCTTAAGCTTAAGGTCGGTGCCGATTTCTTCCGACTCCACTACGAAGGGCCCGGAGCCGATGACGTTGACCGCGTTGCCAGGGCCAAAGCCTTCGTTGTCCAAGGCCAGCGTGGAATCGGAGAGCAGGCCGGCGTTATAGGCGGAGGTGGCTTGGAGGAAACCCGGGGAGGGCTGAGTGAAGTAGAACTTCACGGTGTCCTCGTCCACGACTTCGCCGCGGTCATAGTTGGCGATCTGCTCGGAGCTGGTCAGCGTGCGGGATTTGTCACCGCGCCCGAAGAGATCGAAGTTGGCCACGACGTTCTCGGCGGTCAAAGGAGAGCCATCGGAGTAGGTCACGTCGGTGCGGATAGTAAACGTGTACTCCGTGGCATCCTCGTTAACCTTGGGCATCTCCGTGGCGATCCACGGCGAGAGCTCGAGGGTCTCGGGGTCTTGGTAGAGGAGGCGGTCGGTCAGCTGGTTGACCACGCCACCGTTGGGGTAGAAGCCCGCGGCCGGCGGGTAGAGCGTGCGGAAGAACTGCGGCTCGAGGTAGGTAAGGACGTTGTCCTCCCCTTCCGGCCGGTCCGCAGCAGAGCAGCCCGCTAGGGCAAGGGCTGCTGCCAAGGTGGCGGCGAGTGCGCGTAGAGTTTTCACGGTAATGCTTTCAGAAAGTAGATAGTCGGTGTGCAGTGCGTCTCTGGATTTAACACAACGCATACTGAGCGGTATTATTCCACTAGACAGCACAGTCTAAAAGTTTGAGGTTGATTTATATGCCCGCCATCGCCATCGTCGGGGCCGGCCCGCGTGGTATCTCGCTGGTCGAGCGCCTTGCAGCCCACCTGCGCGCGACCCCCCTTCAGTCACCCCTGCGGCTCCACATCATCGATGATGCCCCGCTCGGCGCTGGCCGCATTTGGGACACCGAACAGACCCGCACGCTGTGCATGAACACATTGGCTGGCGCGGTCACGCTATTCACCGAGCCCGGCTCCACGACCACCGCGCCGGTACTTGAAGGCCCCATCCTCTACGAGTGGATCCAGCTTCTGCGCGGCGAGCGCCCCTCCATCTCCCCCGCCAAGCTGGAGCTTTATGATTCCCACCCGCCGCGCGAGGGGCTCGCCGCCTCTTTTGCCGAAGAGCTCGCGCAGACCCGCCCCGAGTCCAACCCTTCCCGCGCGCTTTACGGCGCCTACCTGGAGTGGGTTTTCGAGGTGGCACTGGCGCAGCTGCCGGAGAGCGTGGACGTCGTCCAGCACCGCGCCCGCGCGTTGTCCATCGAAGCGGCCGAGGGCCACGATGTCATTGCGCTTTCCGACGCCTCCACCGTCACCGCCGACGCCACCGTCCTGGCCTACGGCTGGCAAGTGCCTGCCCTGAGCGAATCCGAGCGCGCGCTGGCCGAGGCCGCAGATTCCGGCTTGCACTGGGTGCGCCCGGATAACCCCGTGGAGCAGCCGGTGTCTGAGGTCCCTGCGGGCGAGAAGGTCCTGGTCCGGGGCTTGGGCATGGGCTTCTTTGACGTCATGGCGCTGCTCACCATCGACCGCGGCGGCGAGTTCGTCGAGGACCCCTCCACCCGCTCCGGGCTGCGCTACGAGCCGAACGGCGAGGAGCCGCACTTCATCGTCTCCTCCGGCCGCGGCTACCCTTATATCCCGAAGTCGGAGTACCACGCGCTGCCGCCGAAGGCTGAGCTGACCCGCTTCCGTGCCGCAGCCGCCGCGCTCGATCCGAAGGTGGAGCTGGACTTCGGCACGCAGCTGCTGCCGCACATCCTGCGCGATGCCTACGCCGAGTACTACGAAAACCAGGCGCGGGTGGCACCGGATGCTCTGCAGCGCCCGCTCGAGGATATCCTCGCCACGATCGATTCCACGGAGCTCACTGCCCCGGTTCTTCGGGGCATGGCGGATCAGCTGCGCGTCGCGCTCGACGGCGCATCGACTGAGCCGCTCGACCTGGCGCACTGGGCGCACCCGCTGGCGGATTTCGATGGCACTGAGAACGCCGAGCTCACCGAGTACATCGCCGAGGGCCTCGCCCGCGATATCCGGGAGGCCGTCGCCGCCGCCGATTCCCCGCTGAAGTCCGCACTGTGGGCCATCTCGGCCGCGCGCAAGCCCTCCTCCATCGCCGGCTCGGAGGGCCGGATGACGTGGGAGTCCCGCACCAGCACCTACAAGGAGTTCATGGCCTTTGGGCAGATGGTGGGCTCCGGCCCGCCGCTCTTCCGCACCCGTCAGCTGCTCGCGCTTGTCGACGCCGGCCTCGTCACCTTCCTAGGCCAACGCCCCCAGCTGGAGATCGGCGAGAAGTTCACGCTGCGCACCGCGCTCGGCGAAGCTTCCTCCACCTGGCTTATCGACGCCTGGATGCACTCCCCCGATGTCCGCCGCACCGGCGATCCACTCGCGGTGTCCCTCAACGGGCGCGTGCGTGCCTTCGTCGACCACGGCCAGGCCACCGGTTCGCCGGAGACGACGTGGAACCGACGCGTGGTCAACCCGGGCGGCACCGAAGACCCTCGCCTGCACATCGTCGGTATCCCCACCTATTCGCAGTGGCCGGATACCACCATCTCCCCCATGCCGGGCACGGACCCGCTCATGCTGCAGGAAACCGATCGCACGGCCGGCTCCCTACTCAACGCGCTGGAGCCGCGGTAGTTTTAGTCTAGGGCGTCGAGGGCCTGCTCCAAGTCCGCGAGCAGGTCATCAATAGACTCGATGCCCACGGAAATACGCACGAGATCTGCCGGCGGGACGAGCTCGGAGCCCTCCGCGGAGATATGCGTCATGTTCTGCGGATGCTCGATGAGGGACTCCACACCGCCGAGGGACTCTGCCAGCGAGATGAGCTTGGTGTTGAGGCAAATCTGGCGCGCATGCTCCTCGCTGTGGAAGCGCACGGACATCATGCCGCCGAAGCCGCGCATCTGCTTTTTCGCCAACTCGTGGCCTGGGTGCGAGGGCAGGCCCGGGTAGAGCACCTGCTTGACCTCCGGACGAGACTCCAGAAATTCAGCCACTGCCTGTGCATTGGAACAGTGGCGATCCATGCGCACCTCCAAGGTCTTGATTCCGCGGGCGGTGAGGTAGGCGTCGAAAGGCGAGGACACCGCACCAACATTGCCTTGGAAATACAGCAGGCGCTCGTCCATCTCTGCCGAGTTGGTCACGACCGCGCCACCCAGCACATCCGAGTGGCCGCCGAGGTACTTCGTGGTGGAGTGCAGGACGTGATCCGCGCCCAGCTCCAGCGGGTTCTGCAGGTAGGGCGTGGCGAAGGTGTTGTCGACGACGATCTGGGCGTCGCCAGCCGCCTTGACTGTCTTAGTGACCGTAGCGATATCCGTGATTGTTGTCGCCGGGTTGGTCGGGGTCTCCAACCAAATCAGCTTGGTGTTCTCCTTCAGCGCCGCCTCTACCGCCGCGGTATCGGCGGTGTTGACGATGGACAGCTCGATGCCCCACTCGCCGTAGTCGTGGTGCAGGAGGCGGTACATGCCGCCATAGGCATCGTTGCCGAGAATCACGTGGTCACCTGGGCGCACAAGGATGCGGATGAGGGTATCCACGGCTGCCATACCCGTGGCGAAACAGCGGGCATACTCGGCGTTCTCTAGCGCCGCGAGGGTCTTCTCTAGGGAATGAACGGTGGGGTTGGCCACGCGACCATACTCGTAGCCGCCGCGCAGCTGCGCCAGGCCATCCTGCTGGTACGTGGTGGAAGCGTAAATCGGTACGTTGATGGATCCCATATAAGGATCCGGCTGGTAACCGGCATGGATGGAGCGGGAGGAAAAGCCAAGAGTGCGGTTGTCAGTCATGAGGCACAAGTCTAGACCAAGCTGTTCAGTTGCGAGAAAGACTAGCTTTTTATATTCAGCTCTCTTCCCTACTATCGATAGGCGTCAGTCGTGAGCGACAAAAAGAAAGGACACGCGTGACTGCATTATCCGCACGCCTAGGCTCAGCCTCCGAAACAACCAACGACGCCGTCGACACAGTCACCAGGTGGTGGCAAACCGAAAACATGCAGTCCTGGCTCATCGACAAGCCCATCGGCATCGCGCTCATTCTCATCGTCGCCATCATCGGCAGCTGGCTGCTGCGCCGGCTCATCACCAAGCTGGCCGATAACAGCGTCAAGAAGGGCAAGCTCAGCTCGCCGCTCTCTCCTCGCAAAGCTCACCGGACGACCGATAAGGTACTCGAGAAAACGCAAGAGGCACGGCGTACTTCCCGCATCCAGACTCTTGCCGGCGTCGGCCGCTCCGCGGTCGCCATTTTTGTCTGGGTCTGGGCAGTGTTGGCCATCTTGGACAAGCTCGGCGTCAACGTCGCCCCGCTTGTAGCATCTGCTGGCGTGGTTGGCGTCGCCCTTGGTTTCGGCGCGCAAGCATTGGTCAAGGATTTCCTCTCCGGCATCTTCATGCTTATGGAGGATCAGTACGGCATCGGTGACACCATCGACCTCGGTAACGGGGTCTTCGGCGATGTAGAGTCCATTTCCCTGCGTATCACCACGGTCCGCGATATCGATGGCGCGCTGTGGTACGTCCGCAACGGCGAAATTCTGCAGGTTGCCAACCATTCTGACCGCTACTCTGTGGCCCGCGTCCAAGTCCCCATCGCGCTGAGCAACGACCCCACCCGAGCAGTCGACGTCATCACCACCGCAGCAGAAGAAGCCGCCCGCGACTCCGACATCAAGGACTTCATCCTGGCCACCCCCACGGTCAATGGCATGTCTGGCCTGGAAGTGGACCACATGTCCTACCGCGTTTCCGTCAAGACGCTACCGGGCAAGCAGTGGGATGTGCAGCGCGCCATGCAAGCGAAAATCCTCACCGCCATGCATGCGGAAGGAATTACCACGCCCTACCCACGAGGGATGGCTATCTTTGATCTGGAAGAACCGGGCCTTACGCGAAAGGAAGATTAGGCGTGCAACCAACGAGCGTGTACGAAGCCGTAGGTGGAATGGAGACCTTTGAGAAACTCGTCAGTGGCTTCTACGCCCAGGTACGCACCGATGATCTCATCGGCCCGATGTACCCGGATGATGACTGGGAGGGCGCACAGCAGCGCCTGACGTGGTTCCTTGTGCAGTACTGGGGTGGTCCACAGCTCTTTTCCGAACAGCGCGGCCACCCTCGCCTGCGCATGCGCCACGCGCCCTACCCCATCGACATGGCCGCTCACGATCGCTGGCTCGAGCTCATGGGCAACTCATTGGCACAGATCGACGAGGAGACCATCCCGCCGGCCTATCGCGCCATGATCTGGGATCACATGGAGCGGGTCGCAGCGATGCTCATCAACCGCGCCCCTTAAAGCCCGAAGGCCTCCTTCACCGGCTGGGACAGCAGCTCTCCCCCACGAGTCATGAGGCCGTTGGCCAAGCCTGGGAAGCGCTCCACCGCACCATCGAAGCCGTCGGCAGCCACTGCGCGAATGTAGGGCAGAGTGGCAGAACCCAGCGCGCGGGCGGAGGTGTTCGCCACCGCGCCCGGCATGTTCGCGACGCAATAGAAGATGGTGTCGTGCACCTTGAAGGTTGGCTCGTCGTGCGACGTCTTGCGGGAGTTTTCGAAGCAACCGCCCTGGTCAATAGCGACGTCGACAAGCACAGCGCCCTTCTTCATCCGCTGGACCACATCCTCGCGCACCAACTTCGGGGCCGCCGCGCCCGGAACCAGAACTGCGCCAATGACCAGATCTGCCTCCAGCAGCTCGGACTCCAACGCCGCGGGGTCCGAGACAATCGTGCGCACGTTGCCCTGGTACTGCTCGTCGAAGCGCTGCAACACGTGCGGGTCAAGGTCCAGCACGGTTACCTCCGCGCGCAGACCGTGCGCCATCGCCACCGCAGAAGCTCCCACCTGGCCGCCACCGATGACGACAACGCGGGCCGGCCGCGTGCCCGGTACACCGGCTACCAACAATCCGCGCCCGCCCTCAGTAGACAGCAGGTGGTGCGTACCCTCAGTAACCGCGAGGCGACCAGCCACCTGGGACATCGGGGTCAGCAGCGGCAGCGTGCCGTGGGAATCGGTTACGGTCTCATAGGCCACAGCGGTGGTGCCGGCCTTCATGAGTGCTTCCGTCAGCGGGCGGTCTGCGGCCAGGTGCAGGTAGGTAAACAGCAGGAGGTCTTCGCGCAGATAGCCGTACTCGGATTCGAGGGGCTCCTTGACCTTGACTACCATGTCCGCCGCCCAGGCTTCCGCAGCGGAAGGGACAATGGTCGCGCCGACGGCTTCATAGTCGGAGTCCGGAAAAGAAGCACCTTCCCCGGCCGCTGTTTCCACCAGGACCTCGTGACCATCCTTGATCAGGATGTCCACGGCGCTGGGGGTAAGGGCGACGCGGTTTTCGTTGTTCATGATTTCTTTGGGTACAGCAATACGCATGGTGAGAGCCATCTCCTTTTGTTGAAGAAAACTGAATTCGACCCCTTCAGAGTAACGCAGATCACCTCCTGCGTGCGTCACTCTCGTTCACCGAGCGGGGTGATCCTTGAGGAATTAGTATGCGGAGCATGAGCACACTGAGCGATGTGCGGCGCTCCTTCCTCCCCTCTGGGGTGGACCGCCTTTGGCGGGCCGGCTTCCCACCTGGGTTATTTCCGCGCTGAGTTTGTCAGCCGCCGGAAGTGGCTCAGCGATTCCGCCTATGCCGATCTCGTGGCCATGTCCCAATTTCTTCCCGGCCCGGCTAGCTCGGAGGCCGCGGCTGGTAGTGGCCTGCGCGCCGTGCCTGCCCGCCTGGCGTGGGGCTGCGTAGCAGCGTTCTTCCTCCTGTTGGGCGGGCTGGCGGTAGGACGCAGCTTAGCTACGCCTACCTCATCACCCGCGCCAATGCCTTCTACCAATCCGGCGCCCTGGTCTGGGGTTGCCCGCAAATCGTGGACACGTAGTG